>CANRPG010000143.1 GCA_947632425.1 uncultured Clostridia bacterium
AAAGCCCGTCACACCGCAAGGTGTGCGCCGCCGACCATACATGGCGGCTAGGTTTTTTAGATATGCGCTATTTATCTAAACGGACTATGCAAAAGAATTACGGTTTCAGAATATGCGAGCTTTCGAGCATATTCTGAAATAGCCGCCACGCTTTCGGCGGCTAAGTAATTCTTTCATTGTGGCTTGGAGGCTAAAGCCGACAAGACACTGCGCTCCTGCGCTGCGCGTAAGCGCAAACTATAATCATTTTTGTATAAATAACCAAACCGCCTTTGCAGCCACAAAGACGGTTTTTTACTATGTACTTCCATGCTTTGTTTGCATGGGATTTTTTATTCGAGGTAGTCTTTCAGCTTGTTGTAGCGCACCGGCTGGCGAAGTCTGCGCAGAGCCTTTGCCTCTATCTGCCTTATGCGCTCTCTGGTAACGTTGAAACGCTGACCCACTTCCTCCAGCGTGCGTGAACGTCCGTCCTCCAAACCAAAACGCAGCCTTAAAACGGCTTCTTCACGGGGGCTGAGGGTAGAAAGCACCTGATTTATCTGCTCTTTCAGCAGCACCTGTGATGCCTTGTCGGCAGGCGCGGGGGCGTTTTCGTCCTCGATAAAATCGCCGAGGTGAGAATCTTCCTCCTCGCCTATGGGCGTTTCGAGCGACACGGGGTCTTGCGCTATACGCATTATCTCCCTTACCTTCTCTTCGGTCATTTCAAGCTTGGCGGCTATCTGCTCGGGAGTAGGGTCTTTGCCGTTTTCATGCAGCAGCTGCGATGATGCCTTCTTCACCTTTGTTATGGTCTCTACCATATGAACGGGTATTCTTATAGTCCTTGCCTGGTCGGCTATGGCTCTGGTTATTGCCTGTCTTATCCACCATGTGGCATAGGTCGAGAATTTGAAGCCCTTTGTGTAGTCAAACTTCTCTACAGCTTTTATAAGACCCAGATTGCCCTCCTGAATAAGGTCAAGAAAGCTCATTCCCCTGCCGACATACTTTTTGGCTATAGAAACAACGAGCCTTAAATTCGCTTCGGAAAGGCGCTTTCTTGCGGCGGCTGCTTTTTTGGGGTCGCTGCACATTATCTTCTCGGCAAGCTGCACTTCCTCATCGGCGGTCAGCAGCGGCACTCTGCCTATCTCTTTAAGATAGATCTTTACGGGGTCATCGATACCTATGGCATCGGCAGTCATGGAATAATCAACATCTTCTCCGGCGAGATCCTCTTCGATAGGAATATTCATAAGGTCATCGTCGTCGGGAACGATGTCGTCGATTATCTTGATATTGAAGTTGTTGCAGGTCTCATAGAAAACGTCTATCTGTTCCAGGTCGTAGTCGAGCCGCTCCAGCGCGTTTGTTATCTCACGCGTGGTAAGCGAGCCGGCTGCCTTTCCTTTTTCCAGCAGGTTTTCAATGATCTTAGAGTTTTCACTGTTCATTATAATTCCTCCGATCCAAGCGTTTACTTTGTACTGTTCCTTTTGTTTCTTGCTATCTGTGCCAAGTCTGTTTCTCCGCCCTTTTGCTCCTCACTTCGGCGAAGCAGCAAATTTATGTAGTCCTGCGCCGCTTGCTCATCTATTATAATATCCTTTTGAAGATTGAATATCCGCGATAGTCTGCCCATTTCATCGGTTTCAAAATACTCATTCAGCGATGAAAGCGTTACCCCCTGCGCTCCGTCGGGTCGTGTACAAAGCAGTTCAAAAAACTTTCTGTAAAGCTTTGTAGGAAAATGCTCGCCCGTAAGCTTTTGCGAAACATATCTTAGTTTGTCGGGGTGCGCTATTATAAAAGAGAGCAGCCCCTCCTGCGCTTTTGTATACTTATTGTTTACTGCAGGCTCGCCGGTTTTTACATCTGTCTGTGATGCCACCGACGCCATTGTCTGCTGCCACTGCCTGCGTTTACTCTGGTAGCTGCGCTTTTTCAGTATGTCGTCAACACTCTCTTTCAAAACGGTCAGCGATATTTTCCGGCTGTCTGCAACTTTTGAGATATACACTTCCCTTTCCAGCTTGTCTGGTATATCTGCAAGCACATTGCACACACGTTTAAGGTAATCTACCTTGCCCAGATCGCTGTCCATATCAATACCCTGCTCGCAGCGTTTGAGGTTATAAGCTATCGCACCGTCCGAGTTCTCCAGCAGATATGCAAATCTGTCTTTGCCGTATTTAAGAATATATTCGTCGGGGTCTTTAGCGCCCTCCATATTTATAACTTTGCTCTTTACGCCCACCTGAGAAAGCATTGCTATCGCCTTGTTTGAAGCCGCTCTGCCTGCGCCGTCGGCATCATAGCAAATTATAACTTCGTCTGCATACTGGGCTATCATTCGCGCGTGTTCTTCTGTAATAGACGTGCCGCAGGTAGCCACCGAGTTTTCAAACCCTGCCTGATTTAGTGAAACGACGTCCATATTGCCCTCGCACAGCAGCAGCCTTTTGGTCTTTGCGGCTGTCATTTTTGCAAAGTTCATCGAGAACAGAAAATTGCTCTTTTTATAGATGATAGTTTCTTTGGAATTGAGGTACTTGCGTTTGTCGTCACCCAGCGTTCTGCCGCCGAAGCCGACTATATGCCCCTGCAAGTCTATAAACGGGAACATGACCCTGTTCATGAAAAAATCGTAAGTACCGCCGCTTCTTGAAGAACGCGCTATAAGGCTCGCGCTCTCAAGCTCCGCATCGCTGAATCCCTCGCCTCTCATATAGTCGCGCAGGGTAGTCCAGCTGGTGTTTGCAAAGCCTATGCCGTATTTTGTGATAGTCGCAGGAGTAAGCCCGCGCTTTTTAAGGTACTGCCGCGCCGCCAGACCGTTTTCGCCGCGCAGGTTCTCAAAGAAAAACCTTGCGGCTTTTTTGTTCATTTCATAAAGCCTTTGCTTGCGCCTTGTAAAGTCGTCTCCCTTTCTGACTTCTTCGGGCATGGGCAGACCTGCTCTTTCGGCAAGCTTTTTGACAGCCTCAATATAGCTCAGGTTCTCCATTTTCATAACAAAAGTTATAACGTCTCCCCCTGCCTGACAGCCAAAGCAATAAAAGCTCTCGGTATCGGGGTAAACGGTGAACGAAGGCGTTCTGTCGGGCTGGTGAAATGGGCATCTGCACTTGTATAGTCTGCCTGCTCGCTCCAGCGATACATAAGAAGAAATAACTTCGTCAATTCTGTTGGCAGAGCGCAGCTTATACATAAATTCTTCCGGCAGCGGCATATCATTCACCCCTTTTTACAGAGCCGACCAACCTTTCGGCACAAAAATCTCGTTAAATTCCTTAATGGCAAAGCCGTCGGTCATGCCTGCTATATAGTCGCACACCGCTCTGTCCTTGCCGTATTTTTCAGCCAGAGTGCGGTAAAGCGGCGGCATTTTGCCTGTATCTTTATAGTAATACTCATACAGTTTCGCTATAAGTCCGCCGGTTTTGTCCTCCTCAGCCTTGCACAGCGGATTTGTATAAACATTCTCAAACATAAACTTGTGCAGCAGGTCATGCGCGCGTTTTATGCCTTCGGGTATCGCAATATTTTCCGCGCCGTTTTCTGCAATAGCTTCCACCAGAGTGGTTATCCTTTTGCTTTTTGAGTTGCCCAGAATATCTGTAGCAGCCTGCGGCAGGTCGCTTTCTTTTATTATCCCTGCCCGTATAGAGTCGTCAATATCGTGGTTTATATACGCAATAACGTCGGCGAGGCGCACAACGCAGCCCTCTTTGGTTTCCGCGGTCTGATTTGTATGCTTCAAGATACCGTCACGCACTTCATATGTAAGGTCAAGACCCTTGCCGTCTTTTTCTATAACATCGACAACGCGCAGGCTTTGCTCGTAATGCCTGAAGCCCTCGGGGCAAAGCTTATCCAGCGCCCTCTCCCCTGCGTGCCCAAACGGCGTATGCCCAAGATCGTGCCCCAGCGCTATTGCCTCAGTCAGATCTTCGTTCAGAGCCAGCGCCCTCGCTATAGTTCTTGCTATCTGCGATACTTCAAGAGTATGCGTGAGCCGCGTGCGATAGTGGTCGCCTGCCGGTATCAAAAACACCTGCGTTTTATGTTTCAGCCTGCGAAAAGCGTTGCTGTGCAGTATCCTATCGCGGTCGCGCTGAAACTCGGTGCGCAGACTATCGAGCGGCACGGGCGTTTGTCTGCCCTTGGTGTCGCACGCCTTGCAGGCATACCCGGACAAAAAGAGTTTTTCGTTTTGTTCTGTACGTTCTCTTGGCAGCACGCTACACACCTCCGACTTATCTGACAGCAAAATTTATTTTACATAATAATATACAAACAAAAATGCTTTTCACCTTTAAAAAACAAGCCTTCACTTATAATTTTGTAGACATTTACAATAATTTATGCAAAATCGGCAGAAAAAATGTCCGATATGTCAATAGCAGCCTTGCCGCCCGTTATATCGGTGAGCTTTTTGCAAAACTCTTCTGACTTTTCGGCTTTCACCAGCATACTAAGGCGCACATCGCTGCCAAAATCGCTCTCGAGCACTTTTACTTCAAATTCAGGCAGGATATACGATATTTTGCCGTAAAAGCCATACTCGCAGCGGCAGTCTACCTTCACGGCGTCGCACATGACTTTGAGTTTTGCGTTATCCAAAGCTTTGCCGCACGCTGTAGAATACGCCCTGACAAGCCCGTTTGCGCCCAGCAGCACGCCGCCGAAATACCTTGTCACCACCGCGCAGACATCTGTAACGCCACGCTTCAAAAGCACATCAAGCACGGGCACGCCTGCTGTCCCCTGCGGTTCGCCGTCGTCGCTGTAGCGCGTGGTATTGTTTTCCCTCAGCACATAGGCATATACGTTATGCCTTGCCTTGCGGTTTTGCGCCTTCACGCTGTTTATAAGATCCACAGCCTGCTGCTCGGTCTGCACGGGGCAGATCACTGCAAAAAACTGCGACTTTTTCTCCTCATACTCTCCTGCGGCTTTTTCAGCCAAAGTTATATATCCCATATCCGTCTCCTATATAAAGCAACAGCCCGTCGCCAAAGCAACGGGCAGCTATCAGCATTAGTCAAGATTGAAACGCTTCTTGAATCTGTCAACACGTCCGCCGGTATCAACAAGCTTCTGCTTGCCGGTAAAGAACGGGTGGCACTTTGAACAAATTTCAACGTGAATATCCTTCTTTGTGGAACGCGTTTTGATAACGTTGCCGCAGTGGCAGGTTATCGTGGTCTCCTCGTACTTGGGGTGGATGCCTTCCTTCATTATATTTTCCTCCTTCCGACTGAAATTATGACGACATAGAAGCCCATCATTTCAGTTCAGACAGTAGTTCTATGTATTCTA
>CANRPG010000144.1 GCA_947632425.1 uncultured Clostridia bacterium
TGGAAGGGCGTTGACCTTGGCATAATATGCGACATAACGCAGATAGATATGCTTTTCCTCAACAAGATAGAGAACATTGTGCTGTTCGAGCGTGACATAATAGAAAACAAGTTCGATGAAAAGGTGCTTTACGAAGCTAAGAAAATGGGCTTTTCGGATAAGTATATAGCCTCTTTGTGGGAATGCAGCGAGGACGACGTATATGCACTGCGCAAAAAACTGAAAATGTTCCCCGTTTACAAGATGATAGACACCTGCGCCAGCGAGTTTGAAAGCTATATACCGTACTTCTACTCTACATATGAAGACGAGAATGAGTCTATAGTTTCGGACAAGCCGAAGGTAATAGTGCTGGGCTCGGGCCCTATAAGAATAGGTCAGGGCGTTGAGTTTGACTATTCTACAGTGCACGCGGTATCTACAATAAAGAAGTTCGGCTATGAGGCTATCATTATAAACAACAACCCCGAAACGGTATCTACCGACTACACCACCAGCGACAAGCTGTACTTTGAGCCGCTTACCGTTGAGGACGTTATGAACGTTATAGAGCTTGAAAAGCCTTTCGGTGTAATAGCATCTTTAGGCGGACAGACAGCCATAAACCTTGCAGAGCCTCTGATGAAAAGGGGCGTAAAGATCATAGGTACCGACTTTGCGGCTATTGAGAGAGCGGAGAACCGCAACTCGTTTGAAAAGGTGCTCGAGGAGCTTAATATACCTCAGCCGCCGGGAGAAGCGGTAACAGACATACCGGCAGGAATTGCAGCCGCCGCAAGGATAGGCTACCCCGTTTTAGTAAGACCGAGCTATGTCCTTGGCGGCAGGGCTATGCAGATAGTATCAAACGAAGATATGCTGAAAACATACCTGAAAACCGCCGTTGAGATAGACGAGGACAAGCCGGTACTGGTAGATAAGTACATAGAGGGCAAAGAAGTTGAGGTAGATGCCGTGTGCGACGGCAAAGATGTGTTCGTGCCCGGCATAATGGAGCTTGTAGAAAGAACGGGCATACACTCGGGCGACTCGATAAGCGTGTACCCGACATTCTCTATCTCGCAAAAAGTAAAAGACACCATTCTTGACTACACCAAACGGCTGGGTCTGGGCATAGGCATTGTGGGTCTTTACAACATACAGTTCATAGTTGACAAAAACGAGGACGTTTATATAATAGAGGTAAATCCGCGCTCGTCAAGAACTGTGCCTTTCCTTTCAAAGGCAACCGGCTACAGCCTTGCCGACATAGGCACGCTGGTTATACTCGGCAAGTCGCTGAAAGAGCAGGGGATAAACGTACTTTTCCCGCCCGAAAAGAAACGCTGGTATGTAAAAGCGCCTGCGTTCTCGTTCTCAAAGCTCAACGGTCTTGACGCGTATCTGTCGCCCGAAATGAAATCAACGGGCGAGGCAATAGGCTACGACAAAAAGCTGACAAGAGCGCTTTATAAGGCGCTGAAATCCTCGGGCATGAAGCTTTCAAACTACGGCACGCTGTTTGTTACCATTGCCGACAAGGACAAGGAAGAGGCTTTGGAGCTTGTGAGAAGATTTTATCACCTCGGCTTCAATATCGAGGCAACGCACGGCACTGCAGTTTTCCTGCGTGAACACGGCATACGCACGCGCGAAAAGCAGAAGATAAGCTCGGGCAGCGATGAGATATTACAGGGTATGCGCTCGGGGTATATCAAGTATGTTATCAACACGCGCGATATGAGCTCGGCAGGGCACCTGACCGACGGCTATGAGATACGCCGATGTGCGGTAGAAAACGGTGTTGCGATATTTACTGCACTCGATACTGTAAAGGTACTGCTCGATGTGCTTGAAGAAATGACACTCTGCATATCTACTATTGATGAGGAATAACAAAAAGGTCTGTCACCCAAAACAGTGGCAGACCCCTTTTATTTGCGCATGTTGCCATTACTGTCAAACCTGCGCTTCAAAGCGCTTTCTGTCAGCGGTATGACTAACAGAAACGGCATAATTTGCGCAAGTGACAGCGCTGTGCCTATATCAGCAATATTGTCAGGCATATGCATAACGGTATATATCAGTATTATTACTGTTATCACCGCCGAGACCAAGCCGAATATGAGCATAAGCCTGCCGCTGTAAAGATGTGCAAACCGCCAAGTTTCGCCATTTTGCATTGACATTCGCGTTTTGTAGCCGTATATGTTATTTATCTTTGCAGGCGGTCTTTTCATAAACACTATGCCGAAAATTATCATGCATACCGGCAAAAGCATTGATACAAACAGCATGAACAGATCTTCCATAAATACACCCCACAAAAAGCAAGCCGTAAAGTTTATACTCTACGGCTATTATAATACTTTTCGGAGAAGAAGTCAATAGTATTTACAATTATTTTACAAACGATATTTATATTTACTCATGCGATACCTTGTACTCTCCGTCATAGTCCACGGTGAACACAGTTCCCGGCGCGACGTCGTTTTCTATTATGCTTTTTGCTATAAGCGTTTCAACGCGGCTTTGTATCAGCCTTTTCAGCGGCCGTGCGCCGTATACGGGATCGTAACCCTCTTCCAAGATAGCCTGCTTTGCGCGATCGGTAACTTTCAGCGACAGCTGCTTATCTTCCAGACGTTTGCCAAGCTGTGCTATTATAAGGTCGATTATCGAGGTTATCTCTGCTTTTGCCAGCGGCTTGTAGAACACTATCTCGTCAAGACGGTTGAGAAATTCGGGTCTGAACGAGCGGCGCAGAAGCTGCGTTACCTGCTCTTTTGCCTCGGGCGATATCTCGTTGTCAGCGGTTATGCCGTCAAGAATTATGTCAGAGCCGAGGTTTGAGGTCAGTATGATAACGGTATTTTTGAAGTCTACCGTCCTGCCCTGCGAGTCGGTTATCCTGCCGTCGTCGAGCACTTGCAGCAGCACGTTGAAAACATCGGGGTGCGCCTTTTCTATCTCGTCAAAGAGTATGACACTGTAAGGTTTGCGCCTTACCGCCTCTGTAAGTTGTCCGCCCTCCTCGTATCCTACATATCCCGGAGGCGCGCCTATAAGCCTGCTTACCGAGAATTTCTCCATATATTCGCTCATATCGATGCGCACAATGTTCTTCTCATCGTCAAAAAGCGCCTGCGCCAGAGTTTTAGCAAGCTCGGTCTTGCCAACGCCCGTAGGCCCTAAGAACATAAACGAACCTATAGGTCTGTCGGGGTTTGCAATGCCTGCGCGCGCCCTGAGTATCGCCTGCGATACCTTTGTAACGGCTTCGTTCTGCCCTATAACGCGCTCGTGAAGAATGTTTTCAAGGTTCAAAAGTTTTTCTCTCTCGCCCTCCATAAGCTTTGCAACGGGTATGCCGGTCCAGCGGCAGATGATCTTCGCTATCTCTTCTTCCGTTACCTTGTCGCGGAGCAGGCTGTCGGACTTGCCCTTGTCGTTTTCAGCCTTTGCCTCGGCTTCTTCCAGCTGCTTTTTTAGGGTGGGAAGTCTGCCGTATT
Source organism: uncultured Clostridia bacterium (assembly GCA_947632425.1). GTDB lineage: Bacteria > Bacillota > Clostridia > Oscillospirales > Ruminococcaceae > UBA7477. The sequence continues at coordinate 3,492 of CANRPG010000144.1, forward strand.
TCAGCTCAGCAGCCTTTTCAAGATCGTACTCGCGCTGCGCCTGCTCTATCTGCGCGTTAACGCTCTCTATCTCCTCGCGTATCTTCTGCACAGATGATATACCGCTCTTTTCGTTCTCCCAACGGGCTTTCATTTCATTGAACTGCGCGCGCATATCCGCAAGCTCTTTTTGTATCTCCTGCAAATGCTCCTGAGAGAGTTTGTCGCTTTCCTTTTTAAGAGCGGCTTCCTCTATCTCGTGCTGCATTATCTTTCTTGAAATATCGTCAAGCTCATAAGGCATAGAGTCCATTTCCGTCTTGATAAGCGCGCACGCTTCGTCTATAAGGTCAATAGCCTTGTCGGGCAGAAATCTGTCGGTGATGTATCTGTTGGAAAGAGTTGCAGCCGCTATTATAGCCGCGTCTTGAATTTTTACGCCGTGGAATACTTCATACCTTTCTTTAAGACCTCTGAGTATTGATATCGTATCTTCCACAGTCGGCTCATCTACCATAACAGGCTGAAAACGCCGTTCCAAAGCAGCATCTTTTTCAATATACTGCCTGTATTCGTTAAGAGTTGTAGCTCCTATGCAGTGAAGTTCACCGCGCGCCAGCATGGGTTTCAGAAGATTTCCTGCGTCCATAGCTCCGCTCGTTTTTCCTGCGCCGACTATCGTGTGAAGTTCATCGATGAACAGTATTATCTGACCGTCGCTTTGCTTTATTGCCTGCAACACCGCTTTCAGACGTTCTTCAAACTCGCCCTGATACTTAGCGCCTGCAATAAGAGCTCCCATGTCCAGCGAAAATACCTTTCTGTTTTTAAGGTTATCGGGTACGTCGCCGCGCACTATCCTCTGCGCCAGACCCTCCGCGATAGCAGTCTTGCCGACGCCGGGTTCGCCTATCAGCACGGGGTTGTTTTTTGTCTTTCGTGAAAGTATTCTGATAACGTTTCGTATCTCGCTGTCTCTGCCTATAACGGGGTCAAGCTTGTTGTTCTTAGCAAGCTCCACAAGCTCCTGACCGTACTTTTTCAAAACGTCATAGGTGTCCTCGGGCGTGTCGGTCGTAACCCTTGCCGAGCCGCGCACCTGAGCCAGCTTTTCAATAAACTTGTCATACGTCAGCGTGTAACGCCTGAATATCTCTTTCAGCTTGTCGGTGGGCTTTTCAATAGCGGCAAGCATTATGTGCTCTACCGAAACAAAGTCGTCTTTCATCTGCTTTGCAATGCTTTCCGAAAGCACAAAAATGTCATTCATCTTAGCAGAGATGTACATATTGTCAGCCTGCCTGCCCGAGCCCGTTACTTTCGGCATAGCGTTTATAACGTCAAGAACGTCTTTTGCCATGTTCTGCGGCTCGATACCCATGCCCGAAAGCATCTGCGGTATAAGCCCGTCATCCTGAGACAGCAGCGTGTAAACGATGTGTTCGGGTTCTATGCTGTTGTTGTAATACTCGCCTGCCAGAGAATTTGCCGCCGCCAACGCCTCGCGAGATTTTTGTGTGTATTGCTGAATGTTCATAGTAAAACGCCCCTTTCGCAATATTCAATGTATTTCTTTGTTATTTCGCCGACCGCCTTTTCACTGCCGCCGTCTGAAAGATACAGCTTGAAGCAGTCGTTGAATGTCGTTATGTGGTCTGTTATCGCCTTTGAAATTTCTTCGGGCTCGCCGCCCTGTTTTTTCAGCAGCCTGCGGTATGTGCCGCCCTTCAGCTGCGCCTGCACATCGCTGTCCGTCACGCCGCGTTCTATCTCGTTCCACAGCCGCAAAAAGCTTGTGTATTCGCCCAGCAGTGCGGCATTCTGCGTTCT
>CANRPG010000145.1 GCA_947632425.1 uncultured Clostridia bacterium
GCAGACGGGATAAAGAAGACCATTCAGTGGTACTTGGATAACAAAACATGGTGGGAAACAATTATCTCCGGCGAGTATCAGAATTACTATGAGAAGATGTATGGCAGCAGGTGATTTTTTACTGCTTCATGGATTTCTCATTTTAAACATAATAATTAACCACTTGACAAACACATATGACAAGTGGTATAATATTCTTCGGGGATTTTTTCATTCTGAACATAAATGTAAGGAGCACGACACAAAATGCCTGCAATGAAAGAAATATTTGGAAATCAAAGAAGATATTTCGCCTTTAACATATGGGATACAGACTCGATACAAGCGGTAATGGATGCAGGAGAAGAGGAAAAAAAAGATGTGATCCTCCAGACTTCAAGCAGAGTTTTTGCAGAAATGGATAAAGAAGCCATCAGGAGATATGTAGACTATTACCAAAGCAAAAAAGGGATCAAAGCATATCTCCACCTTGATCACTGCCGTGACATAGAGATCATAAAAAGCGCAGTTGAATACGGCTGGGATTCTGTCATGATAGATGCATCACATCTTCCCCTTGAAGAAAACATATCACTTAGCAATGAAGTTTGCGGATATGCGCATTCCAAAGGAGTTATAGTAGAGGCGGAAGTAGGACAGATACCGGGAGTAGAGGACGATATTTCGGGCACGGCAGCAGGCTATGCCAAAATAGAAGATATAAAAAAGTTTTTAGATAATACATCTGTAGATATTTTTGCTGCATCAATAGGCACTTGCCATGGGCTGTATAAAGAAAAGCCGAATATTGATCATGAGCTGATAGACGAGATCGCGCAATACCGCGAAATACCGTTTGTAATACACGGCGGAAGCGGACTATCCGAGAGCGAACTAAAAAATCTTCTTGCACATAATAATGTAAGGAAAATAAATATTTCAACAGAGTTAAAGCAGTCATATCGCAGAGGTATACTAAACGCCTCAGAAAAGGGTCTGCTTTCTGAAAACGGCTTTGAGGCGACAGCCGTTAAAAAAGAGATATACAAAGAAATAAAATTTACAGCAGAAGAAAAACTCCGTTTGCTGTAGGAGGAGAAAATATGCGCAAAAAAGTACTTGTATTAAATATGGGAATGAAAAGCATAAGAAGCATCATATTTGATCAGAAAGGAAATAAGCTTGCATCTGCATCGCAGCCGCTTTCTACCAGTTTAAATGAAAAATTTGTCACTCAGGATCCGTCAGAATGGTGGACATGTGCCAAAAAAGTAATAAGGGCAACGCTTAAAGATATAGGTTATCAGGCTGTAGATTACATTACGGTGACATCCTCAGCATCTTGTCTGGTATATGTAGACGAATATTCTGACGCATTAGCGCCGTGTATTATGGTTTCGGATAAAAGAGCAGACAGTGAGTGTGCCGAGATAAAAAAGCTGGAGAGCAAGATGCCGGGAAATGGAAAGAGCAGCATAAGCGCCGGCCCGATGCTCGGAAGGATATTATGGGTAAAAAGGAACCAGCCGGAAAAATATAACGCCACAGTAAAGTTTTTATCACCAAACGACTTCTTGATCGGCAAACTTACCGGTAAGTTTGTGATAGATCCTTTGAACGCTATGAAAATATGCTACGATCCCGAGCAGAAGTCGTATAACAAAGCTCTTTTAGACAAGCTTGGGATAGATATATCAAAACTGCCCGACATCGCTGAGATAGGTTCAATACTGGGTAATGTAAAAAGTGAAGCGGCAAAGGAGCTGAATATAAACGAATCATGCGAAGTGATCCTTACTACGTATGACGCTATATGTTCATTCTTTGGCAGCGGTGTTGCAAAAGAAGGCGACGCGAGCGATGTGTCGGGAACGGTAACTGTTCTCAGAGCTTTAAGTTATAAGGATAATTTAAAAGACTCCGACGATATTTTTACAATGCCGTATGCTAAAAAAGGATGCAGTATTGTAGGAGGTTCCAATAATCTCGGAGGAGGACTTATCGAGTGGATAAAGCAATGCTACTATATCGGCGAAAGACATCCTTATGAGCTTATGGAATGTGAGGCAGGAGAATCAACGCTTGGCGCCGACGGACTGATCTTTATACCGTATCTTCTTGGAGAGCGTGCGCCTATATGGGACAGCACCGTAAGGGGAATGTTCTTTGGAATAGAGCGCTATCACACAAGGAAGGATATGACCCGCGCCGTATTTGAAAGCACGGGATTTATCGATATGGACTTTATTTCTGCTATCGAAAAAACAGGAATGAAAATAAAGAGTATAAGGGTATCGGGCGGATTGGCGCGCATAAACCTTGTGAACCAGATCAAAGCGGATATTACGGGAAAAGAGATAAAAGTGCTTAACGATTTTGAAACAACTGCATCGGGCGCGGCAATGATGGCGTTTGAAGGCGCAGGCGTTTTTTCGGATATGAAAAAGGCAGCCGATATGTTTTCAGACGTCCGCATGGTAATAAAGCCGGACTATCAAAGCCATGTAAAGTATCAGAAGATCTACGGATTATATAAACAGATATACGCGGAAACAAAGAACCTGTTTGCTTCCAGAGAAAAAATATTTTCTCAGATATATTCGACAAGAGAATGTACAATTGAAAATATGTGAGGTGCAGCTGTATGAGATTTGAGTTTGAATTACCCACTAAAATATATTTCGGCGCCGGAATACTTGACGAGGCATTAAAAAAAGAAGAAAAGCGTATAAAAGGAAATGTCCTGCTCGTTTCAACAAAGAGCATGGAAGAAGTAGGCATTCTGGAACGTGTGAAAAAAAGCATCAGTGAACTGAAGTATGCAGATAACGTATATGTATTTACCGATGTTACTTCAAACCCGAAAGTAGAAGAGGTAAACAAAGGCATAGAATATGCAGTAGAAAATAAAACAGACATAGTTGTAGGATTGGGCGGAGGCAGCGCAATAGATGCAGCAAAAGCTATCGCTGCCGGTGCAGGAGCAAACGAGAAGATAGATAAATACTTTTTTGAGGGAAAAGTTCCGGGAGAAAACACGCTGCCTATAATTGCAGTTCCGACAACAGCAGGCACAGGCAGCGAATTGAGCAAAAGCGGTATACTGTCCTGCACGGAGAAAAAGATAAAAACAGGAGTCAGGGGAAGCATGCTGTATCCTAAGGCTGCTATTGTAGATCCAGAACTTACGTACACGGTGCCGCGGAACATAACCATGGAGACAGGATTTGATGTGCTTGCTCATGCGATAGAAAGCTATGTTTCAAAGGCGTCAAACTATATTACGCAGGCATTGTCGCTACAGGCGGTGCAAATGGCCTCGGAAAGTATGAGAAGTCTTTCGGAAAATCTTTCCGATATAAATGCAAGAGAAAAAATATGTTATGCCAGTATGATAATGGGTATAAATCTGGGCAACGCCAGCACTGTTTTGCCGCACAGAATGCAGTATCCTATAGGCGCTTTGACCGATACAGGTCACGGAAGAGGTCTTATGGCGCTTTACCCTGCCTGGATAAAGAACACATATGCTTTTTCCGCAAAGAAGTTTGACAGGATATGCGAAATAATATCAGGAAAAGAATGCAGCTGTATAGATGATGCTCTTGAAACATTTGAAAGCTTTATGAAAGCGACCTGCGGAACGGTATATCTTGAAGACTTCGGGCTTGAGTATGAAGATGCGGATAAAATGGCTGAAATGGTCACAGGAAATATCTCTCTTGACCCTGCCGGAGATAAAGAAAATATTCTGGTAAGCATTTACAGAGATGCATTCAAAAATCATTAACATATAAAGGAGAAAATGAATCATGCAGGCAATACTGATGGCGGCTGGAAAAGGAAGCAGGCTTGGTGATCTGACATCGGATATACCAAAATCATTCCTGAAAATAAAGGGAAAAAGTCTGATAGATATAAATATAAATATGCTGAAAAAAGCAGGGATCGATGATATCATCATCGTGACCGGTTGTCACGCCGATAAATTTGAAGAAAAATTCAATGGTGCAGTCGGCATAAAGTTGGTATACAATCCCTTTTACAGCTTTACAAATGTGATCGGTTCGTTTTACATGGGTATGGAGTATTTGCACGACGATTTTATTTACATGCACGCTGATACGATATGCGACCCCTCGATACTGGAAGCTCTGATACAAGATAATGCTGAAATAGCCCTTCCCGTTGACACAAAACCGTGCGACGAAGAAGCGATGAAAGTAAAATGTGAATGTGGTCATATAAGATATATAAGCAAAAAGCTGAATGTTGAAGATTGCGACGGCGAATTTATCGGTATAGCTAAAATCAAGAAAACTGTAATTGCTGATCTTAAAAGAAAAACTGTTGAACTTTTAAGAAACGAGGCGTTCTCGGAATATTTTGAGGCGGCGATACAAGGTCTGCTTGACGAAGAAAAATTCAATGCCGAAATGCTGGATACAGAGAAAAAGTTTTGGTCGGAAATCGACTTCGAGGAAGATTATCAAAGAGCCGAAAGAGAGATCGTAAGAGAATTATATGAATTTTAAGCATAAAAATGATGCTCCCCTTATTGTCTGACAAACGGGGAGCATTTCATTACTGTCGGGTGTCTTTTCATGTTTCAAGATACTCATCTATCTCAGCATACAAACTGTCCGAGATACTCTCGCAGTAAAGTATCTCAAGAGGGTTGGTGTAGCCGCCTATTTCTTCTCGCAGAGAAACTATTTCTTCCGCCTGCGCGAGGTCTATAAGCAGGCACGCCATAAGCTCCTCTGCGCTTGCAGTGTTTATGTTCACTTTCGTCCGCACAGGAGCAGGCGTTGTAGTAGTCACCGTTGTTGTTTTGGGCGGCTTCGTTTCTTTCGGCGCGGTAGTTTTTGAAACTGTCGTTGTTTGTTTTGGGGTAGTAGTCGTTTTGCTTGCAGCAGTAGTGGTGGTTGTAGTCGTTGTTACCGTAAAAACGTCCGAAACATAAAAATATCGCTTCAGGTCATTGAGCTTCGCTTCACCTATGCCGTTTATCTCAAGCAGCATATCCATGTCCGAAATTACGCCTTTTTCGCGAATAAATGAAAGTATGCTTTCCGCAGTTTTTTCGCCTATGTTCGGCACGCAAAGCAGCGCTTCCTTTGTCGCATAATTTATGTCCATAGGAAACTGCGGCGCGGTCGTAGTAACTTCCGGTTCATCAGTAGGCACGGTAGTTACAGGAGCAACTGAAGTTTTATCTTTATCTGTATCTTTATCGTCGGCTTTTGAGGTAACTTGCGTTTCGATTTGTGTCGTGGTAGTTGTAACAACGCCTTTAAGTTCGGGATCCTTATGCATC
>CANRPG010000146.1 GCA_947632425.1 uncultured Clostridia bacterium
GCGGCGGCGGCACTGATACTGGCAGGCGGCGTGGTATCGGGAACGGCATACGCGCTTTCGGGGTTTGACATAACTAAGTTCAATTCTATTCAGTACAGTGAAAAAGAGTATGAATTTACAGAAGATATTAAAGATATACACATTGAGGCTGTGGAATGTGATGTACAGCTTGTGACATCTGGCGATGACAAATACCATGTGACGGTCTATGACAGTGAGGATATTTATCACAAGGTAAGCGCTGAAAACGGAACGCTTGAAATCATACGGCATGACGACCGAAAATGGTGGGAGAGCATGGACATTGACTTTTTCTCGGAAGAAATGGTAATGACCGTGGCGGTGCCGCAAAACGAGTTTGAGAAGTTATATGCCGAGAGCGTGAGCGGTGACATCGGAATAGGCAGCGAGTTTAGCTTTGGCAGTGCGGAAATTGAAACGACGAGCGGAGATGTTGATTTTGGCGGCGAGGCTAAAGAGGAGCTGGAAGTTTCAACGACGAGCGGAGATATCAAAGTAAGCGGCGTGGAGACCGACAATTTTTTCGTTGAGACAACAAGCGGAGAAGTTAAGCTGAAAAGTGTTATCGCAGACAAGACGGAGATAACGAGCGTGAGCGGTGACATAACGTTTGACGGTTGCGACGGCAAGGAGTTTGACGTTGACTCGACTAGCGGCGACATAACGTTTGACGGCTGCGACGGCAAGGAGTTTGACGTTGACACCACCAGCGGCGACGTTAAGGGAACGCTGCTGAGCGGAAAGGACTTTGTGACCGACACTGTGAGCGGCGATATTGACCTGCCGAAAGCTGAGGAAAACGGCTCATTTAATGTAACGACCGTGAGCGGCGATGTGAAGCTGAAGATCAAGGAGTCCCGGTAATGGAGATAAGATACATTCACGAGCCGACAGACTTACAGTGCGGTCAGGCGGTGCTGGCAATGGTGCTGGGTAAAGATGTTGGAGAGATCGTGACATTTTTGGGCAACGATCGCGAGACGGATCTGAAAGAAATGAAACGCACGCTGAGGGCGTTCGGGGCTGAAATTTCTGACGAGCGGAAAGAGGCGCATACAAAAAGCGACCTGCCGCAGCTTTGCCTTTTGAGCCTTGAAACGCCTCGCTGCTGGCACTGGTCGCTTTACTGCGATGGGGTATTTTATGATCCCGAACATGGTGTGCTCTCTGACTTCCCTGTCTGCAAGCGCAAATACTACTGGGAGATCAATCTATAGGCTGCCCTGCATCATCTAGTGTCCAGTCGGTATCGGTGGCAGGGTTTGGGTAGCCGCCTATTATATTGCTATCATAACTTTCAGACCACACCACAACTACAGGCACGCCGTTTTCAAACACCACGCTGAACACACTGTTTTCGGCTTCGGCGAGAGAAACACTGACCGCGTTTTGTATATCGGCTGCGGCTTCTTCGATAGTTTCGGACTGCTGGGCAGGCACTGCGGCGGTATCTTCGTTTGCGGCGATTATCACTATATCATCAAGTTCGCCATCGGGGATAGTTACTTCATTTGACGTGCATTTATCGCTGTAGGACAAAAGGGCGGTATATATTTCCTTAGCCTTATTGTTTGCGTTGTCTAATCTTTCGGTGATACTTTCACTTTCATCTGCTTCACTTCCCTGCTCTGTAGATATGCTATCGGGCTGTAAAACTGCGCTATCTTGTGAAACGCTGCTGCTGTCGGTTTTTGACGCTCCGCAGGCGGCGCATGAAAATGCGCATAAGATAGAAGCGAGCATTATGGAAAAACTTTTAAGTTTCATAAAATTGCCTCGTTATTCTTTCTGACCTGCTTTTTCAAGAGTCCAGTCAGCTTCGGTAGCATGATTAGGGTAGCCGCCTATAACATTGCTGTCGGTATCATTTGCCCAGATAATAGCCTTAGGAAAGCCTTTTTCAAATTTTACGCTGAATACTGTACCCACAATGTCTTCAGTATCTTTCACCGCAATACTTACTGCTTTCTGGATATCAGCGGTTGCTTCCTCGATATTTGCATAAGCTTTATCGGGCGCGCGGACTGAATCGCTATCGTTTACTGATATTATCTCTATGTCAGTCAGTTCGCCGTCAGGGATATTTCCATGCCTGTTTATATACTTTTCGCAATATTGCACAATTGCGATATATATATGTCCTGTTTGACTGTTTGCTTTATCAAGCATTCCCTGTGTAACGAATTGTCCGGAGCTGCTGTCATCTTTGTCAGAGTCTCCGCAGGCGGTAAATGTGGCAAGGCACAAGACCACGGCTGTCAGCATTAAAATAAACTTTTTGAACTTCATAAAATTTCCTCCTGAAATGTATTGCAGAAATTTACATTACTCAGCAAATTTCTACAGTAATGATTATAAGCTAATTTTATTAAATTGTCAATAGCTTTTAATAATTTTTTCAAAAAAAAAAAATACCGTTCGGCTTAAAGTCGGACGGCATTTTAAATTTATGAAGTTTAATCGGCAAACATAGGGGTGGAAAGGTAACGGTCGCCTGTATCGGGAAGAAGCGCGACTATTACTTTGCCCTTATTTTCGGGGCGTTTTGCAAGCTGTGCGGCTGCCCACACTGCTGCGCCCGAAGAAATGCCGACCAGTATGCCCTCGCTGCGCGCGATAGCCTTACCGGTTGCAAAGGCATCTTCATTCTCAACGGGGATTATTTCGTCATATATCGAAGTATTCAGCGTATCGGGGACAAAGCCTGCACCTATGCCCTGAATTTTGTGAGGGCCTGCTGTACCCTTTGAAAGCACGGGAGAACTTGCAGGCTCAACTGCAACTATTTTTACATCGGGCTTTTTAGATTTGAGGTACTCGCCGACGCCCGAAAGTGTGCCGCCTGTGCCAACGCCTGCAACGAATATATCGACCTTGCCGTCGGTATCGTTCCATATCTCGGGGCCAGTAGTTGCTAAATGCGCGGCAGGGTTTGCAGGGTTTGTAAACTGACCCGGGATAAAGCTGCCGGGGGTGCTTGCGGCAAGCTCGTTAGCCTTTTCAATTGCGCCTTTCATGCCCTTTGCACCCTCGGTCAGAACGAGCTGCGCGCCGTATGCTTTGAGAAGATTTCTTCTTTCAACGCTCATCGTTTCGGGCATGGTGAGTATTATCTTATATCCCCTTGCGGCTGCGACTGCTGCGAGACCTATGCCAGTATTGCCGCTGGTAGGCTCGATTATTACAGAGCCTTCTTTCAGCACGCCCTTTGCCTCGGCATCTTCTATCATAGCTTTGGCTATTCTGTCTTTAACGCTGCCTGCGGGGTTGAAATACTCAAGCTTTGCGATTACGGTTGCTTCAAGACCGTTTGCCTTATTAAAATTTACAAGCTCCAGAAGCGGAGTACCTCCGATAAGATCGGTAAGTGACTTATTGATCGCCATAAATATCTCTCCTTAAAAATATATAAATGTAATGTTAAAATGCTGACTGCTCACACAGTATCAACATCGCATTATTCTACGCATTATTATATTCATCATTGCGCCCCTCCTCTAATACATAAAACCTATATGCATTATAGGTATTATATCACGTTAAAAGCTGTTTGTCAAGAGTTTTCAGAAAAAAATTTTCAAAAAATTTGGCAAACAGCTAATAAGTTCAATTACACGGCACTTTTAACCGCGGAGCTTTTCTAGCAGCTGGTTTACATCGACCGGCTTTGTAATAAAGTCGTCCATACCGCTGGCGAAAGCTTTATCGCGCTCTTCGGCAAAGGAATTTGCGGTGCAGGCGAATATTCTGACCGTTTTTGCGTCGGGGCGGTCAAGCGCTCTCACTGCTTTTGCGGTCTCGAAGCCGTCCATCTCGGGCATCAGAAGATCCATAAGTATTATGCCGTATGTATCGGGGTCGGAATCGCTGAAAATTTGCAGAGCTTTTTTGCCGTTTTCTGCAAGGGTAGCTTTGAAACCCTCGCCTTCGAGAAGTTCTACAAGTATTTCGCCGTTGAGCTCGTTATCCTCGGCTATGAGTATACCCGGTTTTTCGCCGCCTGCAAGAAAAGATACGCTGTCTGTCTTTTCCTGCGGCTGTGTGGGTTTTGCAAGGAACGTGAACGTAAATGTACTTCCCTCGCCTTTTTTGCTTACGCAGGTGAGGTCGCCGCCCATAAGGCGTGCAAGTCTGCGGCTGATAGACAGACCGAGACCCGTTCCCTGATTGCCTTTAGAAACGGTTTCAAGTTCCTGCGAGAACACGCTGAAGATATGCTTTTGAAATTCCTCGCTCATGCCCTTGCCTGTATCAGCAACGGTAACGGTGGTGAGCACATTGCCGTCGGCGGCATCTGACTGGGTGAAAGAAACGCTTACTTTGCCGCCCTCGGCAGTGAATTTACGGGCGTTATCAAGAAGGTTGAGAAGTACCTGCTGTATGCGGACATCGTCTGCCAACACCCACGGGTGCGCTAAGTCATGATCTAGCGTGAAGTTTATTTTCTTATCTTCAAACGCGCCTGACTCTATAGAGCGGATAGTCTGCGCGACAAAGCTAAGGTCAACGGGGCGCAGGACAAGCTCCATTTTGTTGGCTTCGAGCTTGGAAGAATCGAGGATATCGTTCACGAGCGACAGAAGATATTTTGCTGTTACCGATGACTGGCGCAGATAGCCCTGCATCTTTTCTTTGTCGTCTATCTTCTGCGACATAAGGTAGTTGAGACCTATAAGACCGTTGAGCGGCGTGCGTATCTCGTGGCTCATTGTGGACAAAAATCTGCCCTTGGCTTTGGCATCTGCCTTACTTGCGGCGATGCGTATTCTCTGGTTTGCTAAGATGATCACGAGTATTATTATAATAATGAATGCGATTATAGAGATCGCGACTGCATAGCGGTATCTTTCTATAAAATCGAGGAAAGTATAGTGATACTGGTTTTCCATAACGCCCTGAATGGTAAAGTTGCCTATTTCGTCTTCGCTGAGGAGGTCTATTGATTTATCGAGAATGCTGACTAAAGTTTTGCCGTCTTCCCGTGAAGGGCCTGCCTGACCCTCTTTAAAGGTAACTACCGCAGAAAAGCACAATTCATCGTCGAGATTGCGCACGGGTATGACTTTGAGCTGCTCATATTTAGGTTTTGAGAGCCAGTATTCAACGACGAACTGGTTTTGTATCATAAGGTCGGCATCGCCTGATTTTACGGCATCAGAGCAG
>CANRPG010000147.1 GCA_947632425.1 uncultured Clostridia bacterium
TTGCGGAATACTGGCAGGCCCTTACGCGGCAGGCATTGCAGGCGCACTTGCACCTTTGGCTTCTTTCCTGATGACGGGTATGCCTGCGAAAGTTATGCTGCCGTTTATGATGATAGAGCTTGCGGCATACGGCGTTTCGGCAGGTCTGCTTGGCAAAACAAAGCTGCCTACGCTTGCGTCTGTATTTTCTGCACAGGTAATAGGCAGGGCTGTAAGGGCTCTGGCAATACTTTTCGTATTCTATATAGTAGGCAGCAAGGCTGTTGCACCTGCTGTAATACTTAAAAGCATACCGACGGGAATTGCAGGCATAGTTTTGCAGCTGGTTTCAATTCCGCTGATAACCTGGGCGGTAAGGCGCAAAGAAAATGACTGAGGCTCTGCAAAAAGCAAAGGACATACTTCTCTCTGATGATTCACTTACCTGCGCTGCCTGCGGCGAAGATGTGTTCACCAGCCGTGAGCGCGGTGTTAAGCCGCTTTTGCAGCTGTATGAAAGCAAAAAAGACTACTCAAATTACAGCTTTGCAGACAAGGTGATAGGCAAGGCGGCGGCGTTTATGTATGTTCTTTTGAATGTTAAAGAGATCTACTGCGTTACGGTAAGCGAGCTTGCCGCCAAGGTACTTGACGAGCACAGAATAATATTTTACTGTGAAAATAATGTCCCTGCAATAAAAAACCGCAGAGGCGACGGATTTTGCCCTATGGAGACGGCTGTAAAAGACATCTCTCAGCCGAAAGAGGCATATGAAGCTATTGTAAAAAGGCTGGCAGAGATGCGCGGCGGTGAGACACGTGACTGACGAAAAGGCAAACTGTCACGCAGGGCACAGGCAGCGGATAAGAGAGCGGCTGGCGGAAACGGGGCTGCACGGATTTTCGGAGCATGAAATACTGGAATTTCTGCTTTTCTACACGATACCGCGGCGCAACACAAACGAGCTTGCTCACGCACTTATAGCGCGGTTCGGCAGCCTTTACGGCATATCGCAGGCAAGCATATACGAGATATGTCAGGTGAAAGGAATATCGCGCAAAAGTGCGGCGTTCATAAAATACCTGCCGCAGCTCTCGCAGCAGCTTACGGCGGCAGACCTGCGCCCGGTGATGTCAAACGTTCAGACGGTGCTGAAGATAGTAAAGAAGCACTTTGAGACCCTGGATTGCGGCTGCATGATCGCGTTTTGCCTGACGTCCTCGCTAAGGCTTGTGGAGACGGTCAAGGTCTGCGACAGCGAGCCGTTCAAAGAGATAGTCTCGCCTGCAAATATTGTCAGATGCCTTGCGGCAAACGAATGCAGTGATATAATTCTTGCGCACAAGACCGACAAGGCAGATCTTCTGCCAAACAACAAAGAGATATCGGCGCTTAAAGAGCTGTACAAACTTTTGGACAAACTGAATATACGGTATCGCGATCACATCGTTGTTTCAAGCTGCAATATAGCTCTGTCGCTTTGCGATACCGGAATATTTGAGCTTGTAAAACAAGGCGCCGACAAACACATAATAACGCGGTCGCGTTGGTAAAAAGCAGCGGAAACCACCGAGGTCTCCGCTGTTTTTATGCGCCAAGAAATCCGGCAAGGCGCTTTATTTCGCTCTTTATTCGTATGTTTTCAGCCGCCGATGTTTTGTCTGTACCGAGACAGCAAACGGGCGGAGCTATATTCTTTACACCGAACATTAAAAACACATCTTTAAGCGTATCAAACGCCTTTTGCGCGCCTGTAGTATCGCCGCTGCCGCCTGTGAGTATCACGCCGCCTTTGCGAATATTCAGATGAGGTGTTATACCGTGAAATCTTCTTTGCGAAAAATACACCTGCGCTCTGCTGCAAACGTCAAGCAGCCTGCCTGTGGGCTGAGAAAAATACAGCGGCGTTGCTATGACCAGATCATCGCACTTTTCGGCGTATTCATACACCTTTTGCATACCGTCGTTTATCGCGCAGCTATCGCTTTTGCGGCAGGCGCGGCAGTCAACACACGGCGAGATATTTTCATGATAGCAATCAACTATCATATGCTCGCCGCCAAGGCTTTCAAGAAGCATATTCAAAAGATAAGCCGTATCCCCTGCCCTGCGCGGAGAGCCAAAAAGCACAAGAGTTTTCATAACTTCACCACACAAAAAAGCCGCAGAATATTCCGCGGCAATTTTTATTATTCATCGACCTTTTTTAGCGCCGCAACGGTCATCTCATAGTCGCGGACAACATTTTCATAAAGCGAAACATCTTCAAGCGGTTTGCCGCCCCTGAGAGCCTCGCACAGGTCATGCGACGACTGATAAAGCGTTGTAAAGCTAAGGTTCTGACTTACGCCCTTTATGGTGTGCGCCGCTCTGAAAGCCTCATCGTAATTCTTAGCCTCCAGCGATGTTTTAAGCAGCTCAAAACTCGGGTCGTCAAGAAAGCGAAGGGCAAATTTCTTCACTCTCTCCTCTTTCATCATTCTTGCAAGCACATCGGCAAAGTCTGCACCCATTTGCGCGTAACATTCCTGTATGTTCATAAATTTACTCCTTCTGCTGTTTGTGGATTTATAAGCCTTATTATACCGACTGTTCCCGTCAGCGAACCGTCGCTCCAGAGTGTACGGAAGATTATCCTCCAGAACTTGTTGCCGCTTTCCAGGTCGCACTGACCGTCGGTAGCATCTGCGGTGGTCTTGAATATCTCGTCCTCGAGCTTTTTATGCGTTTCAATGCCCATTGCATCGAGCAGTTTGCTGTTGCTGGCAGGCGACATTATGGTTTTCTCAACGCCCAGAAGCTGCGCGCTCTTATCCGAGAAAATCAGCATATCGGTCTTTGTTATATACTCAAAAATAAGATCGCTGCCGTAGACGTTATAAAACTCGTTCTTTGCCCTCTCGTATATAAGGCTCTGCGAGAGCAGGTCGCTGCGTGAGATGTTCTTGTTTTCAAGTATCTCCTGCGCTATCAGCCGCGATTCCGACTTGCCTATCTCCTCTATCATATCTTTAGAGAGCTCCGACTTTATCATTTCAGCCGAATCTACCAGACATTCCATGAGCAGTGGGTTGAACACGCCGCACTCATTATTGAGTATCATTTCAACAGCTTTTTCATGCGTGAAGGCTTTTTTATAGCACCTCTCGCTGGTCAGCGCGTCGTAGACATCTGCAACTGCCACCACCTGCGCCGAAATAGGTATCTCGTCGCCTTTAAGACCGTCGGGGTATCCTCTGCCGTCAAAACGTTCGTGGTGCCAGCGGCATATTTCAAACACCGAGCGCACAAGCGGTTCATCTTTATAGATAGGAAGCTGATTTACAAGGTCTCCGCCAGCCGCCGAGTGCGTTTTCATAATGGCGTACTCTTCGTCGGTAAGTCTGCCGGGCTTATTAAGTATGGAATCGGGTATAGATATTTTGCCTATATCGTGCAGCGCCGAGGCGTTTGCTATCATTGCTTTTGTAGACTTCGTAAGCGCGTATTTGTCGGTCTTTTGCGTAAGGCAGTCGAGCAGTATCTCTGTTATCCTGCGCACGTGCAGAACGTGCAGACCGCTCTCACCGTTACGAAACTCAACAATATGGCTGAGGATATTTATCAGCATTTCGCTGTTCTTTTCTTTTTCCTCTACCTGCTCTTCAACGGTCTCGATGAGCTTTTTCTGCTTTGAATACAGCATGATAGTATTTATAACTCTTCTGCGTACTATCATCATATTGAACGGGCGCGGTATATAGTCGGTTGCGCCCAGCCTGTAGGCGTGCTCCATGCTCTCGGGCGAGCTTTCGGAAGATATCATGATAACGGGAAGGTCCTCGATGATCCTCAGCTTGTTCATGACCTTCAGCACCTGAAAGCCGTCGACCTCGGGCATAAATATGTCAAGCAGCACCAGCGAAAATGTGCTTCCCTGATTTGATATCACCGCGATAGCTTCCTTGCCGTCGGCGCACTGATACACGTCAAAGTCGTCCTCCAGCATATCTATAAGAAGCTCTCTGTTCGCCTCGTTATCGTCAACAATAAGTATTTTATGTTTTTCAGACATAGCATCTCCTCCATTAAAAAAGATGTAATGACCTGTAATAATGCAAGCCGCGTATGCCTTTTAACAAGCCTTGTTTTTTCTATATTATGACATGAAAAGACCATACATATATATTATAACGCAATTTTGCCCGATTGTCAACCACACAAGCGAAAAAAGCCGCAGTGCAAAAAAATGCTTGACAAAAATTTTTTTGCGGTGTATAATATAAATAGAAAAAGGAGTGCCGGCTGGTACGATAGCGGCTAGCTCCCAGAATTTTGCTTAAAAAATAATCGCATCATCTTGGAAACGTGTGCGGTTATTTTTTGTTGTTTTTATTGATAATATCATCGATAAGTATCAATATAACAATTATCAATATCAATGTGATATTATCCATTGACATCACCCCCAATCTTCCTCGGACAGAGGAGAGGTGAGGGAAATAGCCGCTACCGTTTTTCGTACCTTGCCGGCACAAGTATATTATAGCATATCATGTCGGTAAATGTCAAGCAGCGAGGTGTGCTGCAGCACGAAAAATAGCGGCGACGTGTGATTATTTTACGAAAAAGATGATACGTGAAGGCAGCTTAGCCGTCGTGAGTGCGTTTACAAGCGAACAGGATAAGCAAGCGTGACTTGTTTTGGAAAGTTGGAAAGTGTAAGCGATAGAAGTGAGTGAGAGGTGACTTTTCCACAAGTATAAAAGAAAAGTCGCCGCGAGTGATACGAAATCCGCGGCATGATATGGTGAATTTAATATAGTTGTTATTCACGGGCGCAAAAAAGGGACACATCGCTCTGTGTCCCGAAATTGGGTGCAACGTCACGCTGCTGTGACTATTTAACGAAAAAGATATATTTAAAAATCCAAGATTTATCGAGATTTTTTAAGCTCTCTGAAACTATTGCATCGTAATTTTGATGCGTTATTCGGCAAAAGCAATAAATAGAAATTAGTGAATAATGAATGGGAAGAAGCCTCGAAGAGGGTTCTTCTGCACTTGACCGACTGCTTGCAGGAGGTCAATGTGTGGTGAATAGTGAATAGTACAAAAATCCCTTAACTAACGTTAAGGGATTTTTTGGTGAGCTATCCGGGATTCGAACCCGGGACACCTTGATTAAAAGATAATCAAAGAACGGCAAATACCGTTCTTTT
>CANRPG010000148.1 GCA_947632425.1 uncultured Clostridia bacterium
CGAACGCTACCGCAGCACGGCGAAATCCCCAAACGGCAGGCGCTCCGCAAATGGGTGTAGCGGTCGTAAACGACCGCGGGGGAAGAATTTTTCGCATTTTAATTTTGGGGCGAAAAATTCTTCGGGCGTTCCCAACGGGAACGCTACGCCCATGCAAGAGAGGGCGTTCCCTAATGAGAAGTTATATCAAATTTGCCGCGTTCCATTATGGAACGCCATTCAATGTGAAAAATTCTTAACAATTAAAATGCGCGAACGTATTGGCACACTCAAAATGAGAAGAAAACTAAACAACAGTGGAGCTTTTAACAGCTCCGCAGGTTGCGCGTAAGCGCGAATAATAATTTATATCACAAATGTAATCTAACAAAGAAAGGTTTGAAAACATGGTAGAACAGCTTGCAGACTGGCTTACAACGGCGCTCTCGGCGCTGCCGAAGGAGCTTATAATTTTTATTATCTCTATGATACCGATACTGGAACTGAGGGGCGGCATTATTGCGGCATCGCTTTTGCACGTGCCTATAACCACCGCCATACCCGTTTGCCTTATAGGGAACATCATACCTATACCGTTCATTCTGCTGTTTATTACAAAGATTTTCGAGCTTCTGAAAAAGACAAAGCACCTTGGCGGTTTGGTAACAAAACTTGAAAACAAAGCTATGGGCAAAAGCGACAAGATACAAAAATATGAGTTCTGGGGACTGGTGCTGTTTGTCGGCATACCTCTGCCGGGAACGGGCGCATGGACGGGTTCGCTGATAGCGGCGCTTTTGCAGGTAAAGCTAAAAAAAGCCGTTCCTGCGATATTTCTGGGGCTGCTGCTTGCGGTGCTGATAATGTGCACTGTTTCATACTTTATACCTTGGCTGATAAAGGCTATTTAAGGAGGCTTTGGGCAAATGCTGAAAATGAAAGATATTTCAGGAACATGGGAGTTTGCCTTTGACAAAAGCGGCGGATATCACGACACTATATCTATGCCGAACACGACATCTCACGCGAAAAAGGGAAAGCTAAACGAAAAGGCGGAAGAAGGTCATCTTACTGACATATACGAATACGAGGGAGAGGCTTGGCTGAGAAAGTGCGCGGTATTTGAAAAGTGCGAGAGCAAGGCGCAGCTTTTTCTTGAACGGACGAGGATCACAGACCTTTACATAGACGGCAAATTTTTGGGCAGACAGGACAGCCTTTGCGCGCTGCACATTTATGATGTTACGCCCTTTTGCGACGGCGAAGCGCACGAGATAGAAATTTGCCTTTCAAACGTGGGGTACAAAACAAAAGGCGGTCACATGACCTCGCCTGACACGCAGACCAACTGGCTGGGCATTACGGGCCGTATGGAGATAATATACAGCGGAAGGTCGTATGCCGAAAATGTGCGAATACTTAGCGATATTGAAAGCGGCAGCATTAAGGCAAATTTTGACCTTTGCGGCGAAGATACCGACCAAATTTCGGTATACGCCTGCGACGGTGAAAAGAAATACAAAGCAAGCATAATTAAAGAGGGCAAGCGTGTTTCGGCAGTCATGACCATAGGCGGCGAGGCAAAGCTTTGGAGCGAATTTTCGCCGTTTTTATATGATGTTGTGATAGACATAGACGGCGATCGCATTACCAAAAAGGCAGGCATAAGAAAGCTTTCGTGCCATGGCGGCAAGTTTTTGATAAACGGCAAAAAGACCTTTCTGCGCGGCAAGCACGATGGCATGATATTCCCCTTGACGGGGTATGCGCCGACCGATACCGAAAGCTGGCTGAGGCACATGAAAACGGCGCAGCAATACGGCATAAACCACTACCGCTTTCACACCTGCTGCCCACCCGAAGCGGCTTTTGAGGCGGCTGACATACTGGGTATATACTTAGAGCCCGAACTGCCGTTCTGGGGCACGGTGGCGGCAAAAGGCGAGGAAGGCTATAACGAGGAGGAGCAGCAGTACCTTATTGACGAGGGCAAGCGGATCCTCACGCAGTTTGGCGACCACCCGTCGTTTTGCATGATGTCGATGGGCAACGAGCTTTGGGGCAGTCCCGAACGGATAAACGAGATAATGGGGATACTGAAAAAGCACGATAACAGGGTGCTTTTTACGCAGGGGTCGAACAACTTTCAGTTCTTTCCGAATGAGGTGGAAAACGACGACTTTTTCGTGGGTGTGCGGCTGTCTTCATCGCGGCTGATAAGGGGCTCTTATGCGATGTGCGATGCGCCGCTGGGGCACGTTCAGACTGATATGCCCAGCACTATGAAAGACTACGATGCCGTGATATGCGGCTCAGCAGCGGAGGGCACAGGCAAGAGCGGCAAGATAAGCATACAGTACGGCACGGGTGTCAAGGAAGTTGACGCGACGGGTATGCAGGGCGGTTTTCAGCCCAAAACACCGATAGTTACGCACGAGATAGGTCAGTATGAGACTTTTCCGGACTTTAATGAAATAAAGAAGTACACAGGCTCTTTGAAGCCGCGCAATTTTGAGATATTCAGAAAACGCCTTGAGGAAAAGGGTCTGCTGCCGTTGGCTGACGACTTTTTCAAGGCGAGCGGCGCGCTGGCTGCCGATTGCTACAAAGAGGAACTGGAGGCTGTTCTGCGCTCGAAAACGCTGGCAGGCTGTCAGATACTTGACATTCAGGATTTCAGCGGTCAGGGTACTGCGCTTGTTGGTATGCTGGACGCTTTCATGGACAGCAAGGGACTTATAACGCCTGAAAAATGGCGCGGTTTTTTCTCGCAGTGCGTTATACTGGCGCGGTTTGAAAGCTATGTATATACAAAAGGACAAAAGTTTTCTGCCCTTGTGCAGCTGACGGACTACGGAGACATATCTCACGAGGGTGAAAAGCTGTGCTGGCGTCTGGGTGGCAGCAGCGGAAGTTTTATTATACCAAAATACGACTGCTATGCAGACATAGGGCGGATTGAGACCACCATTGACTGTGGCTTAGGCAGTGCGGAGCTGACACTTTGGATAGAGGGGAGCGACATCTGCAACAGCTACAGGCTGAATATTATAAAGGGCATATCGAAAATTGTTACAGACGGCTGCTGCGTTAAGAAAGAGCTTGACGAGGAAGCGATAAGCACGCTGAAAAACGGCGGCAATGTGCTGATATTTGCAAAACCCGATGAGGACAAGAGCATCGAAGGTTTTTACTGCACAGACTTCTGGTGCTACCCGATGTTTCGCGGTATTTCGCAGTCGGTGGGCAAGCCGCTGCCTGTGGGTACTATGGGTCTGCTTATTGACAATACACACCCTGCGCTTTCAGGCTTTAAGTGCGAAAAATTCACCACGCCGCAGTGGTACGGCATTGTGACAAATTCGCGCAGTGAGATACTTGACGGCACTAGCGGCAAGAGGGTAATTGTTCGTACTATTGACAACTTTGAGCGTGCGCACGACTTGGCGCTTATCTATGAATACGGTCTCTTTGGCGGCAAGGTGATCGTGTGCGGCTGCGAGCTCAGAGACCTTGAAAAAACGCCCGAGGGCAGGGCTTTGGCGGCTTCGCTGCTCGAGTACGCAAAGACTTGGAAGTAAATATAAAAAACAAAGAGATGACTAAAACAGCCATCTCTTTGCTCTCAAGAACATAAAAAAATAACCGCAGAAAGCAAGCAAACGATATGCTTCTTTCTGCCTTTATTATACACCACTTAAAATGATTTGTCAACAGTTTTTTTTTCGGGAAGTATACCGTGCAGGTGTGCCACGTGGCACACTTTGCTTGCTGCATCAGAGCCGCGCCTTGACATTTACCGACAAAATATGCTATAATATGTTCGGTGCCGGTGAGGTACGAAAAACGGTAGCGGCTATTCTCCCTGTTACTCCCTCAGTCTGAGGAAGAAAGGGGGGCAATATCTATGGATTACATATCCTTGATTTTGATTATTATTATATTAATAATTGTCGATGACATTATTAACAATAATAAAAAGTAACCGCACGCCTCCTAAAACGTTGCGGTTGCTTTTTAACCGTTAAATTGGGGAGCTAGCCGCTATCGTATCAAGCCGGCACTCCTTTGTCTATATATATTATACACCATGAAAAAATATTTGTCAAGGGTTTTTGGAAAACTGCCTGACTTGACATTTACCGACAGGATATGCTATAATATGTTCTGTGCCGGTGAGGTACGAAAAACGGTAGCGGCTATTCTCCCACCAATCCTGATACAGATCATGGTCTGAATACATAGGAGTGGGAGGTGATATTTGTGAGTATTATTGATATTCTTGTATTGATTCTATTCATAATAATCCTCGTTTGTATAAGCGAAATTATAAAAAATATCAAGAAAAAATAACCGCTGACCTCTCAAGTAAACGGTTATTTTCAATGATAACTTTTGGGAGCTAGCCGCTATCGTATCAAGCCGGCACTCCTTTTTCTATTTATATTATACACCATGAAAAAATATTTGTCAAGGGTTTTTGGAAAACTGCCTGACTTGACATTTAGCGACAGGATATGCTATAATATATTCGGTGCCGGAACTGGACTTAACGGAGCGGTTGTTTCCCTCTATCCTATACGACTTGTTTCAAGTCAATACATAGGAGAAAGGGGTGGTGTTCATGCAAGTTGCTATATTAGCTCTTACATTATTGATACTAGTCGTTATTGACGAGATCATCAAACACATAAAAAAATAACCGCATAGCTCTCCCAAAGTAATGCGATTATTTTAATCGATTAACAAGGAAGCAACCGCTTAGTCTAAGCCGGCACTCCTTTTTCTATTTATATTATACACCATGAACAAATATTTGTCAAGGTTTTTTGGAAAAGGTGTCTGCATTTGATTTAATTTTCTGTCCTCACGCAAATCTTTCAGGTACTGACAATGATCAGTTTTCAAACAAAAAACTCCCCTTTTGTGGGGAGTTTTTATTATGCCGAAGCTTAGTCTATCTTGTTTCTCTGTATCTTGCCGCTGATGGTCTTGGGCAGTTCGTCGCGGAATTCTACGACTCTGGGGTACTTATAAGGAGCGGTATGCTGTTTTACATAGTTCTGTATTTCCTTTTTCAGCTCCTCGGTGCCAACGGTGCCCTTGGTGAGCACTATGGTAGCCTTTACCGCCTGACCTCTTATCGGGTCGGGAACGCCTGTTACTGCACATTCGAGGACATACGGAAGCTCCATTAC
>CANRPG010000149.1 GCA_947632425.1 uncultured Clostridia bacterium
CTCCTTTGAGAAGCAATATCTCTTTTTCCTGCGCGCGCTTGCGTGCGCAATAGCTATTTATAAATTCGCGCTTACGCGCAAGCCTGCTGGAGCGCACACATTGACCGCTTGCGAGCAGTCGGTCAAGTGCAGAAAAAATCCCTCGCCGCCAAAAACGGTCGGCAGTGCACACCTTGCGGTGTGACGGGCTTTTTTCGTTCACCGCCCTCTGTACGTCGGTTTTTTTCTCATTTTGAGTGTGCTAATATGTTTGCGAGTTTTACTTGGTATGATTTTTCACTTTGCACGGCGTTCCAGAATGGAACGCGGAAAATTAGCGATGCGCTACAACTAGGAAACGCCCTCTCTTGCATGGGCGTAGCGTTCCCTTTGGGAACGCCTGAAGAATTATTTCGCCCCAAAAACTAAAAGCGAAATAATTCTTCCCCAGCGGTCGTTTACGACCGCTACACCCATTTGCGGAGCGCCTGCCGTAAGGGGATTTCGCCCTCTGCGGAGGGCGACGAGGGTTTCACCGGCGTATGCTTGCATACGCTACGACCTTGACGACCCTTTTGAAAAAGGGTCGATCGAAAACTTTTCCGTTTTGGTAAGGCAACTTTGGTGGGGCGCCAAACGGCTCCGCAGGCTTGCTACGTAAGCAGCATTATAAACTACATTCTGCAAGCAAATTATCAGCCAGAGCACGATAGCACTGCGCCATTTCGCTATCGGGAAAGGCTGCGACGACGGTGCGGCAAAGCTCTTCGGCTTCGGTAACAATATCGCTTCGGGGCAGGTCACCGACAATTTTAGTGTCCGCTTTTTTACACATCTGCTCTACCTTTTCATACTCGTTTTTTACGTTGCGCCGATTAAGTATCACGCCGCCGAGGCGCGCATAACCCCTGCCGCGGAAGTTCTCTATCGCTGCGGCGATGTTCTCAGCCGCGTGCAGAGCCATGTTTTCGCCCGATGTTACGATGAAGACCGCATCGGCATAGCCCGAGCGCATGGGCATTGAAAAGCCGCCGCACACGACGTCTCCGAGGACATCGTAAAGCACTATATCGGGCGCAAACTTTTCATATGCGCCTTTCTCCTCCAGCTTTTCAAGCGCCGCGATTATGCCTCTGCCTGCGCAGCCCATGCCTGGAGTAGGGCCGCCTGCCTCGACACATATCACGCCGCCCTCGCCGACAGCCGCCATTTGCTCGAGCGAAAAGTCGTTTTTATGCTCCCTCACGAGACCCAGCACGGTGGGGATATCTTTTTCGCCGCGCAGGAGCATGGTGGAATCGGCTTTGGGGTCGCAGCCTATCTGCATGACTTTCAGACCCTTTTGCGCCAGCGCGACCGCGACATTTGAAACGGTGGTAGACTTGCCGATACCGCCTTTACCGTAAACTGCTATTTTAAGCATATGAAACACTCCATTATTCGATATATTTTACTGCGCATAGGTAGCCTTTACCGAAACGCCGCCGAGAAGTGATAGCTGCGAGACCAAGGCGGCAACTTCGCTGTCGGGGGCATCGAGGCTTAAATTTATTATATTCGTTTCTTCGCCGCCATTGCGGTAGGGAAGCCCCATTCTGCCTATGGTATACCGGCTGTATTTATGCAGTATTTTGTTGATCTTTTCCGCCTGCGAGCGGTCTTTGACTATTATTGAGACAACGGCTATAGAGGAAGCGCTTTGTATATTTTCGCTGCCATTGCTGAGTTCTATAGGAATGACGGTGCGGAAGGTGTTGCTTTTGGTCTCAGCCTCGGTTATCACCGCGCGGACGCCGAAAGCCTTTGAAATGGCGCTTTCTGTAACGGTTTTTGCGGTATCACCGAAAATACTGCCGCCCTGCGAGAGTATCAGAGAGCGGTTGGCTCTGCCCAAGGCGTGTTCGGGGTAATGCGTATTGAAAATACATATCATGCCGTCATGCGAAAGTTTTGAAAGAATATCGAGAACGATAAGCTGGTTGCGAAAATCAAGGTTGGATTCGGGCTCATCTAAAATAAGGATCTTAGGCTGACTTGCCAGTGCGCGTGCGATAAGTGTCATCTGCATCTCGCCGCCGCTTATCTGCCGACAGCTTTTTTGCGAAAGGTGCGATATTTTAAGCTGATCTAAAATTTCTTCTGTACATTTAATATCCTCTTTATTTGGCTGAGAAAACGCGCCTATGCGGCTGTTTCTGCCAAGAAGAACCATATCAAACACGGTAGAATTGGGCGAAACGCCTCTTGCCTGAGGAACATACGCAAGCTTTTGCCACAGGGTACGCGGCGGCATTTTGTCAATTCTTTCGCCGTCTATAAAGCTTGCGCCTTCGCGCCATTTGAGCATACCCATAATACAGCGAAGGAGCGTTGTTTTGCCTGCACCGTTGGGCCCTAAAACTGCTACGAGGTCTCCGTTTGAAGCTGAAAACTCAACACCGGAAAAGAGCATTTTATCGCCCTGTTTATCGTATGCAAAACTGCCGTTTTTAACCTCTATTGTCACAGGCTCTCACCTCCGCTGCGGCGCATGAGCAGTATAAAAAACGGCGCGCCTATTATTGCGGTAAGCACAGAAATGGGTATCTGCGCGGCTGAAATGCTTCTTGCCAGAGTATCAACAACTACCATAAACGCTGCGCCTATACATATTGAGGCAGGCAGGATATTGCGGTGGTCGCTGCCGAAAGCCATGCGGCAGATGTGGGGTATCAGAAGCCCTACCCAGCCGACCTGACCGCACATTGAAACGCACGATGCGGTAACAGCGGTGGCGCACACTATGGTGACTATTCGCAGAAGGCGGATATTTGCGCCGAGGGAGACTGCTTCGTCCTGCGAGAGGGGGAGGATATTCAGTTTCCAGCGAAGGGCGAAAAGCACTGCGATACCTATTATAATAACGGGTGCGCCGAGGGCAAGCGACTTATAGCCTGCGCCCGACAGGCTGCCCATGAGCCAGTAGGTTATGGCAGGCAGCTGTGTTTCGGTATCGGCGACAAATTTTACGAGCGACACCAGCGCGGAAAAGAGCGAGCCTATCATTATTCCTGCGAGGACGACGGAACCCAGACCGCTTCTGCCGCCTTTGCCGCTGGCCGCCAGCCACGTGAGCGCAACTGCCAGTATGCCGCCTGCAAACGCGGTGAGCTGTATGCCTATCATGCCCAGCCCCAGCAGCATTGCTACTGCCGCGCCGAATGATGTGCCCGATGCAACGCCCAAAGTATCGGGGGTAGCCAAGGGGTTTGAAAACAGGCTTTGGAAAGCTGCACCCGCGACTGACAGCCCTGCGCCGCAAAGGAGCGCGAGCAAAATTCTGGGCAGGCGGATATTCCACACCACCAAAGCCGCACCTTTGAGCTCTTTGCCTGCAATGCCGTCACGCAGAGCGGAGAGTATCTCGCTCGGGGAGTAGCTTATTCTGCCTATGCACAGAGCGGCTATTGATATGATAACAGGCAGCACGATAAGCAGCAGCGCGGCTAAAACGCCTATTTTTCGCCTGTTTTTACTCATCGGTACGCGCCCCGTTTTTTGACGTAACGTTTGAATACGCAGCCTTTGCGGAAACGCCATCAAGTCTGCCTATTTTGCCCGAGAGCGCGCTGATAACGCTCTGCGGCGCGTTTACTGCAACGCTGATTATATTTATACCCAGCTCGTGGTAGGGTATGCCCATTCTGCCTATCATATAACTGCTGTACTCGTGCAAAATGGCGTTCAAAGCTTCTACACTTTCACTTTTTTCAACTATTATGCCTATAATGGCGACTCTGTTTTCTATGCTTTCCATGATATTTCCTTTCAAAAATATACAAAATTTAAGACTGCCCTCACCCACAAGGGGCAAAGGCAGTCTTTGTGCACCGGCTGAACCGCAAGCGGTTAATTACGGTTAGTCGCAAATATTAACTGTTTGCCGCTTTCACCTCAATAAAAATTTCGGTGTCAGGTGCATTAACATATATATTATAACACACGGCGGCGTAGTTGTCAAGTATTTTATACAAGAAAATTTTAATCTTGACAAGCAGAGAAAAAAGTGTCATAATATAAAGTATAAAAGCTTGAAAGCTTTAAATCTTTAAATACATAAAATATATAAAGGAGAAATTTTTATGCCCATTACCGAGATACTTGAACGCAACGCGGCGCAGTTTGGCAGCGACATCGCGCTGGTGGAGGTAAACCCCGAGATACAGGAGAAAAGGCGCGTAACTTGGCGTGAATATGAGCTTATTGAGCCGGGCGAATTCTGCCACTACCGCCGCGAGATAACGTGGGGAGTATTCAACGAAAAGGCTAACCGCTTTGCAAATCTGCTTTTGAGCCGCGGCATAAAAAAGGGCGACAAGGTCGGCATACTGCTGATGAACTGTCTTGAATGGCTGCCCATTTATTTTGGCGTACTGAAAACGGGTGCGCTGGCGGTGCCGCTGAATTTCAGGTACACGAGTGATGAGATAAAATACTGTCTTGACCTGGCGCAATGCGATGTGCTGGTGTTCGGGCCTGCGTTTATAGGCAGGGTAGAGGAGATCGCAGACGACATTATAAAGAACCGTCTGCTGTTTTACGTTGGCGGAGGTGTTGACAGCGCGTGCCCCTCTTTTGCGGAGGACTACGACCAGCTGGTGGCGAACTGCTCGAGTATTTCGCCCGACATAAAGCTGACGGACGATGACTATGCGGCGATATATTTTTCTTCCGGCACGACGGGTTTTCCGAAGGCAATTCTGCACAAGCACAGAAGTCTTATGCAGTCGTGCGAGGTGGAGCAGAATCACCACGGGCAGACGAAAGACGACGTGTTTCTGTGCATACCGCCGCTTTACCACACGGGCGCGAAGATGCACTGGTTCGGCTCGTTCCTTGTGGGAGCGAAGTCGGTCTTGCTGCGCGGTGTAAAGCCCGAGATGATAATTGAGACGGTATCCAAAGAAAAGTGCACGATAGTATGGCTTTTGGTGCCGTGGGCGCAGGATATTCTGGACGCCATTGACAGGGGCGACATAGATCTGAGCAAATACGAGCTTTCGCAGTGGAGGCTCATGCACATAGGCGCACAGCCTGTTCCGCCGAGCCTTATAACGCGCTGGCTGTCGAAGTT
>CANRPG010000150.1 GCA_947632425.1 uncultured Clostridia bacterium
CACGCACATAGATAATAACGCCCTTATAGCTGTCGTAGTAGCTGTCAAATATCAGCGCCTGCACGGGGGCGTTTTCATCGCCTTTCGGAGCAGGGATATCGGTTATAACTCTTTCAAGCACATCTCTAACGTTAAGACCCGTTTTTGCCGAGATTCGCGGCGCGTCCATGGCAGGTATGCCTATAATGTTCTCGATCTCGCTGCACGCTTTGTCGGGGTCGGCAGAGGGCAGATCTATCTTGTTGATAACGGGCATAACTTCAAGGTCGTGCTCTATTGCAAGATAGGTGTTTGCCAGCGTTTGCGCCTCAATGCCCTGTGATGCATCTACAACAAGAATAGCGCCCTCGCACGCTGCCAGAGAGCGCGAGACCTCATAGTTGAAGTCAACATGACCCGGGGTATCTATAAGGTTAAATATATACTCCTCGCCGCTGAGGGAAGTATATTTCAGCTTTACAGCCCTGGCTTTTATAGTGATCCCACGTTCTCTTTCAATATCCATATTGTCAAGAAGCTGATCTTCCATATCTCTGAGCGCAACAGTAGACGTAAGCTCCAGAATCCTGTCGGCAAGCGTAGACTTTCCGTGGTCTATATGCGCTATAATACAAAAGTTTCTTATATTTTCCTGTTTCATACGTTTACGCCCTTTGAAATGTTTATGTATTTTGCTTACTGATGCAGTCTGCCGCTTATAGCTGTTACCTTGCGAAGCTTCTGCGCGAGATTATCGGTAGTATCTCCGCTGTCAATACGCCAGCGCCAATTTGTGCCGCAGGTAGAGGGAACATTCATTCTTGCCTCGTTGCCCAAAGAAAGCACTTCCTGCATCTGCGTTATAGCAGTATCTGCAATACTGGTAAAGCAGCAGTGAATAAACTTCCAGTTTACATCGTTCTGATCATCAGCGCCGATATAGTCGCGGATAAAATCTTTGTAATAGTCGCCGCAGCTGTTATACCAGCCCATTATGGTCTCGCTGTCGTGCGTGCCTGTATACGCAACGCAGTTTGTACTTTTGAAATTGCAAGGCAGATACTCGCTTTGGCAGTTGGGGTCAAAGCCGAACTGCATCATCTTCATGCCGGGGAAACCGCAGTCGTCAAGCAGTTTTCTCACGCTTTCGGTGATAAATCCAAGGTCTTCGGCTATAATCCTTACATCGCCGAGCTTTTTCTTCGCCATTTTGAACATCTCAGATCCGCAGCCTTTTTTCCACTCGCCGTGCTCTGCCGTTTCGTTTTCAGCAGGTATAGCGTAAAACGTATCAAATCCGCGGAAGTGGTCTATTCTTACAACGTCGTATATCTTCTCCGCAAATGCTATGCGGTCTATCCACCATTTGTAATCCTGTTTTTTCATAACTTCCCAGTCGTAAACGGGGTTGCCCCACAACTGACCTGTCGGCGCAAAACCGTCGGGAGGGCAGCCTGCAACGTTCACCGGCTTCTTATCCTCGTCAAGATCGAAAAGCTCGGGGTGCTGCCATACGTCAACGCTGTCCAGCGCACAGTATATAGGTATATCGCCTATTATCTCAATGCCGTTGTCGTTTGCATACTTTTTAAGTTTGCCCCACTGTGTGAAGAATTCATACTGCAAAAAGCGGTGAAATTCTATCTCCTCGCCGAGGCGTTCTTTTGCCTCTTTTACTGCAAAACTGCGGCACATTACAAGATCCCAGTTCCAGTCATACCACGCCTTGCCGCCGTTATCGTTCTTTATAGCCATAAACAGCGCGTAGTCGTCAAGCCAAGCCGCGTTTTCTTTGCAAAACTTGTTGTAATCCTCATCGGGTACAAAGCGCGAGAAAGCCTTTTTCAGCACTCCCCATATGTTCTTATATATCAGGGCATAATCAACATAGCCCTTTTCTTTAGACCATTCAACATTTTTGTACTCATCGGCTTTCAGCAGACCATCTTCTTCAAGCTGCTCAAAGTCTATAAAATACGGATTTCCTGCATAGACCGAAACCGACTGATACGGCGAATCTCCGCAGCTTGTAGGGCTTAGCGGCAGTATCTGCCAGTAATGCTGACCCGCTTTTTTCAGCCAGTCAACAAAAGCATACGCCTCCCTGCCCATTTTTCCTATTCCGTACTTGTTTGCAAGACTGGAGATGTGCATTATCACACCGCTGTATCTCATAAAAATACTCCTTTAAAATATATTTATACGCCGCCTTACTGCGACATTCTTTTCTTTAATCGAACATCTCTGCCGTTAAATTTCACGGGTATGAACATACCAAGCAGCCGCGAAACTATGCGTTCGTTGTATCTCGCGTTAAGCTCATTATGCGAAAGATTTGTAGAAACTATGGTCGGCAGCCTGTAATTTATACGCGAATTTATTATATCATATATCTGCGCATCGTTAAACCCCGAGCGGAACTCAGAACCCATGTCGTCCAGTATCACAAGGTCTGCGCTGAGCAGCATTTCCACAGTATCGCCCTCCGACCTGCCGTAATGCTCCTGCTCAATTTTTCTAAGAAAATTTGACAGGCTATCGTAAGCTACGCTGAAACCGCGCTCCAGAACTCTTTTTGCAATAGCCGATGACAGCAGCGTCTTGCCAAGCCCCGTTCCGCCAAAGAAAAACATCATATCGCTTTGGGTGGAAAATGTTTCGGCATAGTTTACGCACATATCAAGTATAGCCTTCATTTCCTGCCTGTTTTCTTCGGGGTAGACATTCAAATCAAACCGCGAAAAATCATTCAGCGCTATATGGCAGTCTTTGTGAAGCTGCTCTATAGAATATTTCCGCGCCAGAGTTTCAAGGCAGGTGCATCTGCTGCCGTTTACAAAACCGGTATCGCCGCATTTTTCGCATTTATAGTGAATATCGAGGTAATCTTCGGGGTAGCCGAAAGAAACCAGCAACTGCCTGCGTGTTTTCTGCGCTTCAAGGTTTTTATCGGCTATCCTGCCCATTATCTCGCCAATATTCGATTCCGTCATAGCCTGCGCAATCTCTTTTACCGTGCCCGACAATATCGTATTCACACGCGCTATCTCCGGAAATTTGCTTTCAATTTCCTTTATGCGATCTTCGCGCTGTGCTTTGACCGCAGCTCTGCGCTCGTCAATTTCCGCCTGGGCGCGCATAAGCGCTTTGCTGTCGTATTTCATATCTCAATCACCTTGATCCATACATTTAATTGCTTGTTGAAAGTTTGGGCTTATAGTTTTTCATAAATTCCTCAAACTCTTCTATATCATATGACTTGCCGTTTTCAGAGTTTGCGCCCAAGCCAGCCTTGCGCGAATTTAAAAGCTCCTGCGCCTGCTGAACGGTTTTTACGCCTGCTTCATGCCAAGAAAAAAGTATCTTGTTTATGTAGCTGAGCTTTACGCTGTGGGTGTCGGTATTGTCAATAGATATCTCCCCTGCCATTTCAATAAGTTCTGCTGAAATACCCATTTCCTGCCACTGTGTGAAATATTCCTGCTGTTTTTTAGTGGTCTTTGAACTGAGCCCCAGAGCGCGTTTTACTTCGCTTTCAAAGCTGTGGTATTCTTCAAGACGAATAACTTCGTGCTCTACATCTTTAGGGGACACAATACCTCTCTCGTTCCAGTTCTTTGCAACGCTTCTTATGTAGGCCATAGTGCCTTTGCCGATGCGGCTGCAATACTGCGTAAGCATTACTACAGATGCCACAGGGAAACCGTAGTATTCATAGATATCTACAAAAGCTGCCTGTTCGGAAGAATTTATAGTGCGCTCCAGCGCCTTTTCAACAGAAGCAAACATAGTCCGTATATCCGGCGAGCCCTCGGCAAGTTTTTGCAGATCCGCAGGCGAATAGCGAATTACCATCTTCTTTTCGGCATCGCTGTGTGAAACGGTGCCGACTTTCGCTTCGGTATGCTCTTTGATAACGCCCTCTTCCTTGCCGTTTATGATAATGATACCTAGCGAGTTCCAGTAAAGTAAAGCCTCTTCGGCGGTCTCCTCGCTTACGCCGCACTTCTGGGCAACATACGCGGTGTCAACGCTCGGCGAACCGTCAGCAAAAACGCAGAGCAGCACCTTTATAAAGTCACCGCTCGAAAGTTTCAGATGCTTGTCAGCCACCGCGCACGGCACACTGAAAAAGCTTCCCCACTTATTTATATCAATAGTGTATTTCATGACAGTTCACCTCGCATACATATATATTGTA
The DNA here is from genome assembly GCA_947632425.1 of uncultured Clostridia bacterium. Taxonomy (GTDB): domain Bacteria; phylum Bacillota; class Clostridia; order Oscillospirales; family Ruminococcaceae; genus UBA7477. Next base: position 4,181 of record CANRPG010000150.1, read on the forward strand.
TCACATTCTGAGATATTTTTCAACAAATTTCTGACAATTCCGACGGTCATTCCACTACCACTTTATGGAAAACTTTTTTGCCCTTCTTGATAACTATTCCGTCGCCTATCTCTATCTTTACAGACGGATCGCTTATTTTTTCATCGTTTACAGATATACCGCCCTGCTGAACGAGCCTTCTGCCCTCGCTGTTAGATGAGGCAAGCTTTGCGCGCACAAGTACATCGAGTATGCCTATCTTGCCGTCAACAAGGTCGGCAGAGGATATTGAGGTAGTGGGCATATCTGCGCTGTCTGAGCCGCTGCCGAAGATAGCCTTTGCGGCTGTAAGAGCTTTCTGAGCCTCTTCCTCGCCGTGAACGAGCTTTGTAAGCTCAAACGCAAGCAGTTCTTTTGCCTTGTTGAAGTCTGCGCCCTGCATGGTCTTTTCCATTTCTTCAATTTCCTCGATAGGCACAAAAGTCAGCATTTTCAGGCACTTGATAACATCGGCATCTGCAACATTTCTCCAGTACTGGAAGAAATCATACGGCGAAGTCTTTTCGGGGTCGAGCCATACCGCGCCTTTTTCGGTCTTACCCATTTTCTTGCCCTCGGAGTTGAGCAGCAGAGTTATTGTCATAGCGTATGCATCTTTGCCAAGTTTCTTTCTTATAAGCTCCGTACCGCCGAGCATATTCGCCCACTGGTCATCGCCGCCAAACTGCATATTGCAGCCGTAATCCTGAAACAGCTTGTAAAAATCGTAAGACTGCATTATCATGTAGTTGAATTCAAGGAAAGTAAGACCTCTTTCCATACGCTGCTTGTAGCACTCAAATGTGAGCATTTTGTTTACAGAAAAGCACGCGCCCACCTCGCGCAGAACGTCGATGTAGTTCAGGTCAAGCAGCCAGTCGGCGTTGTTT
>CANRPG010000151.1 GCA_947632425.1 uncultured Clostridia bacterium
AGCAGGGAATAGATCTCGACATAGTTATATATGATGATTACGTTCTTCCCAACACCGCTTTGCAGGACGGCACGCTGGACGCAAACTATTTCCAGCACACGCCGTATCTTAACAGCTTCAATGAAGCAAACGGCACAGACCTTGTTTCAGCAGGTTCTATACATTATGAACCGTTCGGCATTTACAGCTTCAGCGTTACAGATCTTAAAGACCTTGCAAAAGGCGCGGCTATCATAGTACCCGATGATGATTCCAACCAGACAAGAGCGCTGCTTCTTCTCGAGCAGGAAGGCTTGATAAAACTGCCTGATGATGCATCTGTTGAATCAGGCGTGACAGTTCTGGATATAAAAGACGACAACGGTTATAACATTCAGGCGGCGCAGGCTGATGCTATACCCTCTCTGCTGAAAAACAGCGGCGACGGAACTATAGCAGTCATAAACTATAACTATGCTCTCGGCGCAGGTCTTAAAACTACCGATGCACTCGCTATTGAAGATGCTTCTGGCGATGCGGCGCAGACCTATGCAAACATTGTAGCCGTGCGAAACGGCGATGAAAACGACCCTGCCGTTCAGGCTCTTGTAGCGGCTCTTAAAGACGGAGCAGTAGAAAAGTACAACGAGCAGACGGGCGCAGGCATAGTGCCTATTCAGTAAAAACCACTCTCTCCGGGAGGCTTCTGTCTCCCGGGGAAGAAAGGAAGATATTTATGATAGAGCTTCGGCAACTCGGTAAAACATATAAGACCGCAGATAAAGAAATTGTCGCGCTGGACGATATAAACTTAACTGTAGAGGACGGCGAGATATATGGTATCATAGGTTTGTCCGGAGCCGGAAAAAGCACGCTGGTCCGATGTATAAATCTTCTTGAAAAGCCTACAACAGGACAGGTCATCATAGACGGCGAGGATATAACAAAGCTTTCGCGCAGGAGGCTGCTTGACATTCGCAAATCAATAGGCATGATATTTCAAAGCTTTAATCTGCTAGGTCAGCGGACTGTACTGCGAAATGTTACATTTCCTCTTGAAGTTGCAGGCGTAAAACGAACAGACGCAAAAGAAAGAGCGCTGGAGCTTTTGGACGTTGTAGGACTCAAAGACAGAGCTAAGTCCTATCCGTCGCAGCTTTCCGGCGGACAAAAACAGCGCGTTGCCATTGCCAGAGCGCTTGCTACAAAACCGAATTATCTTCTTTGTGACGAGGCAACTTCGGCATTAGACCCCAACACCACAAAATCTATATTGGAACTTTTGAAAAAGATAAACCGCACAATGGGCGTTACTATCATAGTGATAACCCACGAGATGAGAGTTATAGACCAGATATGTGACAAGGTCGCCGTTTTAGATCAAAGCAAAATAGCCGAGGAGGGCAAGGTCAGCGAGGTGTTTATAAACCCTCATTCCGATATTGCAAAAGAGCTGATACTTCCCGGCAAGAAGAACGATTTCAACATTCACGGCGGCAGAAGAGTAAGGCTGACTTTCCACCCCGAATACGGCGGAAAGCCTCTTATATCCGAGATGATACTGAAATGTCAGGCACCCGTGAATATTCTTTATGCAGATACAAAAGAGATAGACGGCGCTGCGTATGGGCAGATGTTAATTGAACTGCCCGAAGAAGAACGTGCCGCGGAAAAGATGATCTCTTGGCTGCAAAAAAGCGGCATTGAATGGCAAGAGGAGGTGTAGCCTGTGTTTTCTGATATGCTTATTAAACTCTGGGATAACGGCATAATACAGCGCGGCATATGGGAGACGGTCTATATGACTGTGATCTCATCGCTGATAGCATATGTTATAGGGCTTCCTATCGGCGTTATCCTCAATATCACGGACAAGGACGGCATACGCCCTATATTTATTGTAAACAGGATATTAAACCTGATAGTGAACTTTTTCAGAAGCATACCGTTTATTATACTTATGGTGGCAATGCTGCCCGTCGCAAAGTTCATAGTCGGCGTAAGTCTTGGAAATCAGGCGATGATAGTAATGCTTGTTATAGCCGCCGCGCCGTATGTTGCAAGAATGGTCGAAAGTTCTCTGAAAGAAGTAGATGCAGGCGTTATAGAGGCGGCGCAGTCAATGGGTACGAACAATTTGCAGATAGTTTGGAAAGTGCTTCTCCCCGAGGCAAAGCCGTCGCTTATTGTGGGCGCGGTGATATCTATGGTAACGATACTGGGCTACTCCGCAATGGCGGCTACCATAGGCGGAACAGGGCTTGGGCAGATAGCTATAAGCTACGGTCATCAGCGTTTTAATCCCGATGTTACCTGGTGCTGTGTTTTTCTGACCGTTATCATCGTTCAGATAATCCAGGAACTCGGCACCTGGATAGCGCACAAGACCGATAAAAGATACGCTTCATGAAAGAACCTATACAGAAAGAATGTGAGGATATGAGTTTTCTGCAAGATATATACGGCTACATAAAAAGCGGTGAAACAGATACGGAAAATCTGGGACTTGAAATAGAGCATTTTGTTGTAGACAAAAACGGTGATCAGATAGGTTTTGATGAGATAACCTCTCTTATTGAAAAAGTCGCTCATCAGATAAACGCCGACATCATATATACAGACGGCTACCCTGTAGGCTATGAAAATGAAAATTACTCTGTAAGCTTAGAGCCGTCCTGTCAGTTTGAAATAAGCATAAAGCCCCTTCCCGATATAGACGAGATCGAAAAAACTTACCGCGAATTTCTAGATCTCTGGGAACCCGAATTTGCAAAAAGAGGCTATCGCATAGTAACTTCCGGCAATCTTCCTAAAGTAGAACAGGGCAGGATACGCCCCGATGATATTCCGCTGTCGCCAAAAAAGCGGTATCAGTATATGGATGCTTATTTCAGACAAAGCGGAAAGTACGGAAAATACATGATGCGCGCTTCTGCTTCTACACAGGTATCTGTCGAATATCGCTCGGAGCGCGACCTGATAAAAAAGCTCCGCGTGCTTCAGAAGATATCGCCGATACTTATGCTGATGATGGAAAATAAGACCGATGCAGGCTCTACTCTGCCGAATGTTCCCGATAAGCCGCACCTGTTCAGAACGCAGGAGTGGGACGACCTAGACCCCGACAGAACAGGTTTTTATCCTCACTCGTTTGAAAATGATTTCGGCTATGAGCAAATAGCGAATGTGGTCTACAGCACGCCGCTTATTCTGCTTACAGATAACGGCTCAACTAAAAACGTCGGCAGCAAAAATGCGAAAGAGCTTTTCAGTGAGGGCATTATAGACGAGAAAGAGCTTGACGAAACGAGAAGAAAGAAGCTTACCGAGCATATTCTTTCTATGGGATTTTTTCATTTCAGAATAAAAAAATATATCGAGATACGCGTTGCTGACAGCGTTCCTATCAACAAGGCTCTGGGCTATGCCGCTCTGCTGAAAGGCATAGTATATTCCGAGCATAATCTCGACCTGCTTGATAAAGAACTTTCAGATGTTGACAGCGCCGATAAAATACAAAATGCAGTTGTCAGGATAGAGAAGGACGGCAAAAACGCCGTTATTTATCACAATGAAACGGCTGCGCAGTGGTCTTCACATCTCGTGAACTCTGCAAGCGCCTGTCTTTCCGAACATGAAAAGGAGTATTTAGCCTATGTGTGAGCTGCTTGGCTTGACAGCCCGAAGAAAGATAGTAATGAATAAGTGGCTGGAGACCTTTTTCAGCCATAGTGCCATGCATCCAAACGGCTGGGGGCTTGCATTATCAGATGACGGCGCATTTTCTGTTGACAAAGAGCCGCTAAGGGCGATAGACAGCTTATATCTGAAAAGCCTGCTCAGCGGCAATATTGAGACAGCAAAATGCATAGCGCACATTCGCAAAGCAACTATAGGAGATGTAAGCGAAAATAATACTCACCCTTTTTCGGCTTGCGATAACTTCGGCAGGCGGTGGACTTTAGCGCACAACGGAACTATATTTGATTGTGAGGCGCTTGCACCGTACCAGTATAAGCAGACAGGCACGACCGACAGCGAGCGTATTTTGCTGTATATCGTTGACCGTATAAATCAGCTTAACGAAGATAACAGCGACATAAGAATAAAGACCGTTGAAGAAGCTGTAAAAACTATCGTTCCGGGAAATAAAGTTAATCTGCTCATTTACGATGGCGAGTTTTTGTATGTGCATAAAAATGAACGCGGTACGCTGTATGAAAAAGAACTTGGCGGCGGCGTTATGTTCTCTACCGTGCCTTTAGATACAGACGGCTGGCGTGAGGTTGAGCAAAACAGGCTTATGGTCTATCAAAACGGAAAACTTGTGTATGCCGCAGAAAAACACGACTGCACTTATATCCACAGCGAAGAAAAAATGAAACTGCTGTATCTGGCTTATGCGGGTCTGTGAGATAGCGCTTTACAAAATAAAAACAAACCGCTGACAAATTTAATGTCTGCGGCTTTTTCTTCACATCTTGCAATCGGAGAGCAATTATGATATACTAAGATCATAAAATTTAAAGGAGGGTAATAAAATATAGTTCAAACTAAGCAGCGTTGTGCCTTGGGGCAGAAATATGGAAGAATACAAACTGATGTATACGTCTTTAGGATACGGTTTCCATATTGCCTTAATGACCGAAATGCTTCGTGTTTGCAAGTAGATCAGGATCTTTCCTAGTAACTATATACGAGTTTGGGCAAGCGGAATATTTTACTAAATACTTTCACTGTCGTTGCGTTGCCATCAGGTGCTAGTGATCGCAAGATAGTGCAGGTTCAATTCCTGTTATTCGCACCACAAAGAAGTCCGTGCTTACGGGCTTTTTTCTTTTTGTATTGTTAGAATACATTTGTCACACAAATTATTCGTTACACCAGGCAGGGTAGTGCATCTGCCTGTTGATATTTTTTATAGCAGCGGGAAAGCCGCAGAATAGTCTGCGGCTATTCTTATGCGCTTTTGAGAAATACCGACACATTCGCATCGAACGCGCCGCCCAAATGCTCACAATCGCGCGACACGGCGTTTTCATCTTTTTGCGATTA
>CANRPG010000152.1 GCA_947632425.1 uncultured Clostridia bacterium
TAGTACAGAAACGCCTAGAAACGTATACTATAAACTATTCACTATTCTCTCTTTCACTATTCACTGAGCCCTTGACGATAGTCAAGGGCGTTTCTGGTCGGAGTGGCGGGACGTTGCACCAGTGGGTTCAATTCCCGTACCGACCGATGAGCAAAAAAAGAATACCTCTCGATTTCCTTGAGGTATTCTTCTTTTGCTGGTCGGAGTGGCGGGACTTGAACCCACGGCCTCTACCACCCCAAGGTAGCGCGCTAGCCAAACTGCGCCACACCCCGACGACCTATCTATTATACCACACATTTTTATATTTTGCAATACCTTTTGCAAAAAAATTTTGCGGAACTTGCTTGTGTATGCGCCGCCGCCCCCGTTTTGCAGGGGCAGCAGCACTGCCTTACTTTACAAACACTTTCGAGCTGTACCCTTTCAGCGCTACAGGCTGCGAAAGATCAGCTTCCTCGCCGGTGAAAATATCCTTCCAGCCGCCGCCGTAGTTCACATTGAACGTGTACTCGCCCTCGTCAGCGTTTATCATCGTCACCGCGCCTTTTTCGCCTGCCGCGCGCGCGAACGCGTACTGGCGGTTGGTCAGCACAAGCTGCGTGTAGTCGCCACCGCAGAGAGCATCGCTTTCCGTGTGCGCCTTCGCCAGCGCAGAAATGTGCTCTGTCAGCTCGATGTAAGCCCTCTTTTCATACGGTCTGCGCAGCGCATCATCACCGTGCGCCTTGTCGCCCTCCTCGCCGAACTCGCTCATGTAGTACACCGACGGGATACCCGGCATCGTGAACAAAAGCGTGTATACAAGCGGCAGGTGAGCCTTGTTTGTGAGTATCGTGGCAATGCGGCTCACATCGTGGTTGTCAACAAAACAGTACAATTTTTTACCCCGATATAAGCACCAGTTTTCCTTGCCGAACTGCCTCTGTATCGAGTGCGCTATCTCAAACATATTCATCGAATTGAACGCGGAGTAAATACCCTTGTAGCATTCGTAATTCGTCACACTGTCGAGCATTTCGGGGTTCATCCAGCGGTTATAATCGCCGTGAAGCGTCTCGCCCAGCAGCCAGAAGTCCTCCTTCAGCCACTTGCAGTGACCGCGCAGTTCCTTCAAAAACTGCGGCTCTAAGCAGTACGCAACATCGAGGCGCAGACCGTCAATATCGAACTTTTTCACCCAGTCTGTAATGCATTCTTTTATATAATTCTTCACATCGCCGTTCCAGAGGTTCAGCTTCACCAGCTCGTAGTGACCCTCCCAGCCCTCGTAATAAAAGCCGTCGTTGTAGCATGAATTGCCGTCTCTTATCTGAAACCAGTCTTTGTAGGCGGAGGAAAATTTCTTTTCTCTCACGTCTTTGAACGCCCAGAATTCTCTGCCAACGTGGTTGAAAACGCCGTCCAGCACTACTTTTATGCCGTTTTTGTGAAGCTCGCCGCATACCTTTTTGAAGTCGTCGTCAGTGCCCAGTCTGCGGTCTATCTTCGTGTAGTCTGCCGTGTCGTAGCCGTGCGCCGAGGACTCAAACACGGGGCCGAAATACACCGCCGTAAAGCCCATTTCTTTGATATGCGGTATAATGTCTATTACTTTCAAGATGTCGTGAGTCGGCTGCGAGGTGAAGTCATTTTGCTTGCGCGCGCCGCAGAATCCCAGCGGATAAATGTGATAAAATGTCGATCTTTCGTACCAATACATAAAATAACTCCTTGTAATTTCAGTAATATGCAGTAATAAAAACGGCAAGGCGAAAAGGTTCTTGCCGATATTTTTTATAAAAATTTGTTAGTATTTTGCGCTTACGCGCAAGCCTGCGGAGCCGTTCAACGCCACAAGCAGTCAGTCAATGTGTGCTTTCATAACTTTGCGCGTAAATTAAACCGTAACTTTTCAGCGAGTGCATTTAAACGCCCAGCCCTCAAACAATAATCACCAGTCCACATAGTTGGAAGAATATTCTGCCAGTCTCCTTCTCTTTTGGGAGGTTCGTGGGTGGGAATCAAAAGAAAGAAGCGTGGCTTTTTTACATTGCACGGCGTTCCAGAATGGAACGCGGAAAAATAGCTAGGTCTTCTCAGAGGAGAGGCTCTCTCTTGCAGAGCCTCTCCTCTTAAAAAACAGTCCACCGGACTGTTTTTTAATTCACCTCTTGCAGAGCGCACGTTGTGTTTGTGGGGCTCTGCCGGCGATCGCTTGCGAACGCTACACCCATGCAAGCCTTGGCAGTTGCGAAGCAACTGTAAAAAAGAGCTTGACAAAACTTGAAACTTTTGCGGTTAAACGCACTCGCTGAGAAGTTACAATTCAGATACGCGCAAAGGTATGGCAGCAAGGAAAAAGCCCGTCACACCGCAAGGTGTGCGCCGCCGACCGTTTTTGGCGGCGAGGGCTTTTTTCGGCACTTGCCAGACTGTTCACAGTCTGGCAACGTGTGAGCTCCGCAGGGTGCGCGTAAGCGCGAAACATATTTAGTATACCACTATTATACACTAAAATTACCCCTATGTCAAGAAATCACGTAAAAGAAAACTCCATCTGTTTTCCCTCCGAGAGCTTCTGTTCAAAACGATCTTTCCGCGTGTCTGTCGGTATCGGCGTGGGGTAGTCGCCGCTGAAACAAGCGCGGCAGTAACCTTCCGTCCTCGCCAGCACCCCCAGCTGCTCCTCTGGCAGATATCCCAGACTGTCAGCCCCTATGATCTGCGCTATTTCATCTACAGTGTGATGAGCCGCTATCAAATGCTCCTCCGAGTCAATGTCCGTGCCGTAATAACACGGGTGTAAAAACGGCGGCGACGATATCCTCATGTGTATCTCCTTTGCGCCTGCCTCGCGCAGCAGCTTTACTATCCTGCCGCTGGTATTGCCGCGCACTATGCTGTCGTCTATCAACACTATGCGCTTGCCCTTGACCGTTTCTTCAATGGCAGAAAGCTTTATGCGCACCTTGTCCAGCCTGTCGCCCTGCTGGGGTGATATGAACGTCCTGCCTATGTACTTGTTTTTTATAAGTCCTATCCCGTATGGTATGCCCGACTCCAAGCTGAATCCCAGAGCCGCGTCAAGCCCCGAATCGGGTACGCCGACGACTATATCGGCATTTGCAGGGTGAGCTTTAGCAAGTATCCTGCCTGCCTCCAGCCGCGCAGAATGCACAGAAACGCCGTCGATCACGGAGTCGGGTCTGGCAAAATATATGTACTCAAAAACACACAATTTCTGCGGTTTTTTGTTGCAGTGCTCTGTGCGCGAAACAACGCCTTTTTTACTGAATACCAGTATCTCGCCCGGTAAAAGTTCTCTCACAAGCTCCGCTCCCACAGCTTTCAAAGCGCAGCTTTCCGAAGCCACAACGTATACCCCGTCAGCCGTAACGCCATAGCAAAGCGGTCTGAAACCGTATGGGTCGCGCGCACAGATAAGCTTCTGCGGAGACATGAGCACCAAAGAATACGCACCGTCAAGCTTGTCCATCGCCCTGCTGAGCGCTTCCTCAATAGACGGCGCTTTAAGCCTCTCTTTGGTAACTATGTAAGCTATCGTCTCGGTGTCGCTCGTCGTGTGAAAAATAGCTCCCTCCAGTTCCAGTGCGTTTCTGAGCTGGGCAGCGTTGCTAAGGTTGCCGTTGTGTGCCAGAGCCATTCTGCCCTTTTGGTGGTTGACCTCGATAGGCTGGCAGTTGTTGCGGTTGTTGCCGCCCGTCGTGCCGTATCTGCAATGCCCTACCGCCATACTGCCTTTGGGTAAGCGAGAGAGCACATCGCCCGAAAACACCTCGCTCACAAGACCTAAGTCTTTATGCGATACAAACACACCGTCATCATTCACAACAATGCCGCAGCTCTCCTGACCGCGGTGCTGCAAGGCATACAGCCCGTAATAGGTTATTCCTGCAACGTTTATCGGCTGCGGCGCAATAACGCCGAACACACCGCATTCTTCATGGATACTCATTTTTTACATCACCGCTTTTATATGCTATATTACTTACTTTCTCTGCGCTTTATTGCCGCTCCTACAAATCCTTTAAATAACGGGTGCGGCTTGTTGGGTCTGCTCTTGAATTCCGGGTGATACTGCACGCCAACGTGAAAATCTCTGTCGGAAAGCTCCACGGTCTCTACAAGCCTGCCGTCGGGTGAAGTACCGCTCAGCGTAAGTCCGCACTCTTGCAGCTTGTCGCGGTAGTCGTTGTTGAATTCGTATCTGTGGCGGTGGCGTTCGCTGATAAGTCCGCTGCCGTAGCATTTTTCCATAGTGCTGCCGCTCTTTATCTTGCACGGGTATGCGCCGAGCCTTAGCGTGCCGCCCTTGTCGATATCATCGCTCTGACCTGGCATAAAGTCTATGACCTTGTTTTTGCAAAGCTCGTCAAACTCGCCCGAATTTGCATCTTTATAGCCTGCCACATTTCTCGCGTACTCTATAACAGCTATCTGCATACCGAGACATATGCCAAAGTACGGAACGCTGTTTTCTCTGGCGTATTTAGCGGCAAGAATCATGCCCTCTATTCCTCTGCTGCCAAAACCGCCCGGCACAAGTATGCCGTCTATACTGCCCAGCCTGTCGGCAATGTTATCGGGGGTGAGTTCTTCCGAATCTATCCACTCGATATCAACATGATAATTGTGGAAATATCCCGCGTGCCTGAGAGCCTCTGCTACCGATAAATACGCATCGTGCAGCCCTACATATTTGCCTACAAGACCTATAGTAACGGTCTTTTCACTGCTCTTTATGCGCTCTACCATCTGAGTCCACTCCGTCAGATCGGGCGCAGGCGCATCTATGCCAAGTTCGCGGCATACCACTTGTGAAAAGTTAGCTTTTTCGAGCATAAGCGGCGCTTCGTACAGAATAGGCAAAGTCAGGTTTTCAATAACACAGTCGGGCTTTACGTTGCAAAACAGCGATATTTTCTTGAATATGGATTCTTCCAGCGGCTCATCGCAGCGCAGGACGACAATGTTCGGGTTTATGCCCATGCCCTGCAATTC
>CANRPG010000153.1 GCA_947632425.1 uncultured Clostridia bacterium
TGTACTTCCTTTCGGTAAATTCATCACTACTTAGTATAACACATTTTCTTCCTCATTTCAACAGCAACATTTTACACAGCAAAAAATATTTTACACGGGTTTTAAAACGCACATTTCTGCACACATTATATATGTTACAAAATTTGCAGAGGTTTTTATATGCTTGGTAAACGCTTGTTTTTAAGGATATTTTTATATATGTGCACAGGGGCTTTGTGCTACGGCGGCATGGAGATCATAGCGCGCGGTTTTACGCACATCTCGATGGGGCTGCTGGGCGGCATAAGCTTTGTATTCATCGGGCTTACGGGGCAGCTTAGACGGTGCGGAAAACTTGGTCTTTTGCAGCAGCTTGTGGTCTCGGCAATGTTTATAACCGTGTCGGAGCTTATCTGCGGCATGATAGACAACCTGTGGCTGAAGCTGAATGTGTGGGATTACTCAAACATTCCGCTCAATTATATGGGGCAGATATGCCTGCCGTTTTGTATGCTGTGGTTCGCGCTGTCGTACCTTGGTGCGCTGGCAGATGAGTTTGTAATTACGCACATTTTTCACGAACAAGTTTTATTTAGGCTGATCGTTTTGCCAAAACGTCTTAAAAAGATTGACAATGCAGACTTAGGGTGATATAATTATATTGTATTTTTGACGGAAAGTATGTGATATTTATGGGCATAACACTAAAGAAAAGCGGCAGGCGGCTTTCTACCGTTGACATTACTCTTTCTGCGGTAATGACGGCTATTATTGCCGTTTGCGCGTGGATAAACATAAGGCTGCCGTTCACCGATGTATCTTTCACCATGCAGCTTTTCGGCGTGTTCTTCGCGCTGGCGGCTCTCGGCAGGGTGAGGGGCACTTTTGCGATACTTGTATATATTTTCATAGGCGCGGTGGGCGTGCCCGTATTCTCAAATTTCAGCGGCGGTTTTGCTGCTCTTACGGGCATGACGGGCGGCTACATAACGGGGTTTGTGTTCATTGCGCTGAGCTTTAGCGTAATAACTAAAATATTCGGCGAAAAGATTTTGCCGACCGTTATATCGCTTGTTCTGGGGCTGGCGCTTTGCTATGCTTTCGGCACGGCGTGGTTCATGCACGTTTACGCCGACAAAGTGGGCAGCATAGGGCTTTGGGGCGCGCTTACAATGTGTGTGTTCCCTTTCATACTGCCCGATTTGATAAAGCTTTTCCTTGCGGTAACGCTCTCGCGCAGGATAAAGAAGGTACTGTGAATACACAAAATACATACTACAAAGGCGCATTTATATGTGCCTTTATTTTTTGTGTAAATTGCAGCATGAAAATGACATCTTGAACAAAATATTGATACTTTCTATATAAATTTAGTGATATTATATTTGTAACAAATCATTACGGAGGTAACGCTTATGAAAAGATCGAATATAATTTTAGCTCTTATACTGGCAGCGACTATGCTTGCATCCTGCGGAAATTCGGGCAGTTCGTCAGCAGCAGAAAGCAAAAGCGATGATAAGTCGACCGTGGCAATAGAGAGCTTTTCGGACGAAAGCAGTGACAGCACTGAAAGCGAGAATACTTCTTCCGAAGCTGAAAGTCAGCCTGCCGCTCCTGCGGTTATAAAAGAAGAAATGTACGCCGACCTTACCAAAGGCTGCCCCGACAACTTCGAGGCTTCCGACGGCTGGACGAACGGCAGTATGTTCAACGTATACTGGAGGGCTGCAAACGTAACTTTTGAAAACGGCGCTATGCAGCTTATCATAAAAGACGGCGACGAAAACCCGCAGATGATACCCTATTCGGGCGGCGAGTTCAGAAGCAAAGACTTTTACGGATACGGTCGATATGAAGTAAGCATGAAGGCTATCAAAAACGATGGCGTTGTTTCATCGTTCTTCACTTACACAGGTCCTTCCGACAACAACCCATGGGACGAGATAGACATTGAGATACTGGGCAAGGACACCACAAAGGTGCAGTTCAACTACTTTACCGACGGCAAGGGAAATCACGAATATTTGCAGGATCTCGGCTTTGACGCGTCAGAAGATTTTCACACCTACGCTTTTGAATGGCACAAAGACAAGATAGTGTGGTTCGTTGACGGCTACGAGGTGCACACGGTGACTTACAACCTGCCCGTTACCGAAAGCAAGATAATGATGAACGCATGGTGCGGCACGGGCGTTGACAGCTGGCTGAACGCTTTCAATGCCGATGATCTGCCGCTGACTGCCGAATATCAGTGGGTAAAATTCACGCCGTTTGACGAATAAAAAAGGAGCGATATTATGAAACAACTTGACATTAAAAGAGGCATAGACCTTGGCGGCTGGCTGTCGCAGTGCGATTACAGCAAGGAGCGGCTGAACACCTTTGTCACCGAAAAAGACTTTGAAAAAATAGCGGCATGGGGGCTCGATCACGTTCGCATACCGTTTGACTACAACATTTTTGAAAACGCTGACGGCAGCTACAAGAAAGACGGTTTTGACCGCCTTGAAAACGCCATACAGCTTGCTCGCAAATATGGGCTGAAGGTAGTAGCCGACCTGCACAAGACGGCAGGATTTTCATTTGACGATTACGGCGAGGACGAGCACGGCTTTTTTGAAGATGAGAAGTATCAGCAGCGTTTCTGCCGCCTGTGGGAAGAACTTGCGAAACACTTCGGAAAGTACAGCGATGATGTTGCGTTTGAGCTGCTCAACGAAGTGACCGATCAGTCGTTCATAACGGTATGGAACAAGGTGGTGCACGAGTGCATAGAGGGCATACGCAAATACGCGCCCGACACGGTGATCATCGTGGGCAGCTACTGGAACAACAGCCCTGAGGCAGTTAAAGACCTTGACACGCCGTATGACGACAAGGTGGTTTACAACATGCACTGTTACGACCCTTTGAAATTTACGCATCAGGGCGCATACTGGACAGACCAGATAGACCCCGACGAGAGGGTGGCGTTTGAAGAAAGCGGCGTTTCGGAAGAATATTTTGAACGGGTATTTTCTTCGGCTATTGAAAAGGCAAAGGCTGAGGGCACTGAGCTTTACTGCGGCGAGTACGGCGTTATAGATGTTGTATCGCCGGAGGACACGCTGAAATGGTACAAGGCGATAAATGCGGTGTTTGAAAAGTACGGCATTGCGCGCGCGGCGTGGAACTACAAAGAAATGGACTTCGGCATTTCAGACAGCCGCCTTGACGGCATAAGAGAGCAACTCCTTAAATATTTGTGATATATCCATACAAAAACGCTGTATCTGTTGTAGTGGGCAGATACAGCCGTTTTCTATTAGAGGTTAGAGGTGAGAAGTTAGAAGTAAGAAATGATTTTTAAGACTTTGCGGTTATTTTTCATACCTGCCCTGCGGTTCAGATAGAAGCAAGAAGCAAGAAATTGCTTTTTATAGCTTTGCGCAAACTTTTGCAAAACGCTCGTCTTGCGTCTTGCTCCCGTTATCTTGCTTCTAATAGCTGAGCATCTCCTAGTTGTAGCGCATAGCATTAGTTTGCGCTTACGCGCAGCCTGCGGAGCTGTTCAACACCATATTTACTTCGGTTATCCCTCATTTTGAGTGCGCTAATACGTTTGCGCATTTATTGTTGTGAATTTTTCGCATTGAACGGCGTTCCAGAATGGAACGCGGAAAAAGAGATATGCACTACAACAAGGGGAGGCTCTCTCTTGCAGAGCCTCCCCTCTTTATAAACAGTCCACAGGACTGTTTATAAATTCACCTCTTGCAGAGCGCACGATGTAGGGGATTTCGCCGTCTGCGGACGGCGACGAGGGTTTCACCCTCGACCTGACGACCCTTTTGAAAAAGGGTCGATCGAAAACTTTTCCTTTCTTGACAGGGTTTAAAACTTTTGCGCGTTGTGGCAGTCAACGTGTGCGCTCCATGCGCCGCACGTAAGCGCAATATTTATTATCAATACAAGTATCTACTTCTTCACCCTGAAATATTTCTCTCTGTAAACCTTCGGCGTATCGCCCGTTATGCGGCGGAACACCTGTATAAAATAACTCTCGGAACTAAAACACAGATACTCGGCTATCTCAAGCACAGAATACTCCGAATACTTGAGCATATTTGCGGCGGCTTCGACCCTCTTGCGCATTATGTACTCGGAAACAGGCATACCCACCTCGGCTTTGAACAGCTTTGAGAGATACGCGCTGCTCAGCCCCACTTTTTTCGCAAGGTCATCGAGGGTTATCTTTGTATGCAGATTATCATAAATATAGTCAAGGCATATGGTGATCGACCTCGGGCAGCGGTTCGCCCTTTGTATAAGGCTCATGCGCTGGGCGTAGTCGTCAACAAGCTCGCGGTGGAGCACATTAACGTCCTCTTCCCTGCGGCATTTGTCAATACTGCGAATGTATATATCGCTGAGGTTATAGGCGACCTCCATTTCCATGCCGCCCTCGATGCACATACGCGTGATAAGCGCAACGGTTATTATCAGGTGGTATTTCAGGTTGCGCAGATCGTCGTCGCTGAGCCTGCCCATATCCTCGGTGGCAAGCGGTTTGAACAGGCGTTTTACAGCCTCGGTATCGCCCTGCTTTATAGCATTGAAAAACTCGTTTTCCCTGTTGTAATCAAGGTGTGATATATTGTATTCGCGGTTTATAAATTCGGTATGGTAGAGATTTTTCTTTATATCCATTTTATCCATAAAAGCACATCACCCCACGCGTTTGTTTCATATTTATATTATATACTAAAATAGCAATATTTGCAACAACAAATTGATATAAAAATAAAAATATTTATATTTTGACCAATGGTGAAATGTTATAATATAATCATAGATGATTATATTATAATCTTATGTCCTCGTCGATACGCAGACCAAAGGGTCTGCTCCCGACGTATCGGACAATTATAA
>CANRPG010000154.1 GCA_947632425.1 uncultured Clostridia bacterium
CGATATTATACCTAAGTCCTGCACAATAATGCCGTCAACGCCTGTTTCGCACGCCTGCTTTAGCATTTGTGCAACATCTTTCATCTGACTGTCAAACACCACAGTGTTTATCGCCTGATACACCTTTACACCGTTTGTGTGACAATATTGTACCGCTTCTTTAAGCTGCTGCGGCGTAAAATTTGCGCACCCCTGCCGCGCCGAAAACTCCTGCGCACCAAGGTATATGGCATCGCAGCCGCAGTTCACAGCCGCTTCAACGCACTGCGGCGAGCCGCACGGGGCAAGCACTTCGGGGCTATTTTGCATTGCCGTTACCGCTTGAAAGCGCCTTGCGCACCGCCAGTTCTTTTTCCAGCTTTTTTATCTCGGCTTTCAGCTTGTCGCACTCTTTTTTCGCTTCATCAGCCGCCGCCATCGCCTTCGAGGCATCATCGGCGTATTTTTTTATCTGCGAACGAATATTCTCCAGGTTCGCACTCGCCTTGTAAGCCTCGTCAGCGCAGTCAAGAGCCACAAGCGCCGCCGCATCGAGCTTTGCAAGCGACTGCCCCTTGGTTATCTTCGCCATTTTCTGATCCAGCATCGCCGCCAGTTTGCGCGCGTAACTCTCCTGTTCCTCGGTAGCGATAGTATAATCTTTACCGAAAATACGCAGTTTTACATTATTAGCCATTGTTTTGCACGTCCTTTCCGTATATGCAGTCATGCACAAATACCCATATTATAGTATAGCATAAATACGCGTCTGTGGCAAGTCTTTATTGACATTTTAGAAAAATTGTTGTATACTTATTTTAAGTACGACTTTGAACTTCGCAGAGGAGCAAATATATGAAAAACATTTCTAAATATGCAAAACATTTCTTCATGCCGCCGACCGACTGCTACGACTGGGCGAGCAAAACTTACATAGAAAAACCGCCCGTGTGGTGCTCTGTCGATCTTCGCGACGGCAACCAGGCGCTTATAAGCCCCATGTCGCTGGAGGACAAGCTGGACTTCTTCAAAAAGCTGTGCAAGATAGGCTTTACCGACATCGAGATAGGCTTCCCTGCCGCGTCGGAGACCGAGTTCACCTTCTGCCGCAAGCTCATCGAGGAAGACCTTATCCCCGAGGGTGTGACCGTTCAGGTGCTCACGCAGGCAAGAGAGCACATTATCGCCAAGACTTTCGAGGCTGTAAAAGGCTGTAAAAACGCCATTGTTCATCTGTATAACTCAACTTCTCCCACGCAGAGGGAGATAGTTTTCCGCAATACCAAAGAGCAGACAGTTCAGCTGGCAGTTGACGGCGCAAAGCTTTTGAAAAAGTACGCAGATGAGACCGAGGGCAACTTTCGTTTTGAATACTCGCCCGAGAATTTTTCCGAGACCGAGCCGCAGTTTGCTTTAGAGGTCTGCAACGCCGTTTTAGATGTATGGCAGCCCACAAAAGAGCGCAAAGCTGTAATAAATCTCCCCGTTACGGTAGAAATATCTATGCCGCACGTGTATGCCTGTCAGGTAGAATATATGTCGAAAAATCTAAAATATCGCGACAGTGTTCTGCTATCGCTCCATACACATAACGACAGAGGCTGCGCGGTGGCAGATACAGAGACAGGTCTTCTTGCAGGCGCAGACAGAGTAGAGGGCACGCTTTTTGGCAACGGCGAGCGTACAGGCAACGCAGATCTAGTTACAGTTGCTTTGAATATGTATTCGCAGGGCGTTGACCCGAAGCTTGATCTTTCAGATATACCCGACCTTGTGAACTGCTATGAAAAAAATACCGGCATGACCGTTTTTGAAAGACACCCATATTCGGGCGACCTTGTGTTTGCGGCGTTTTCGGGCTCTCATCAGAACGCTATTGCAAGGGGTATGGAAAAGCGTGACAGCGGCGAGAGCACACAGTGGAACGTTCCTTATCTGCTTATTGACCCCAAAGACATCGGCAGAGAGTACAGAAAGGACGTTATAAGGATAAACAGCCAGTCGGGCAAGGGCGGCATAGGCTATCTGCTGCACCAGAAGTACGGCTACGACCTGCCCAAAAAGATGCGCGAAGACTTCGGCTATGCTGTTAAAGCGGAATCAGAAAGGCAGCGGCGAGAGCTTACTATGCATGACATTCACGTGCTTTTCAGAGATATGTATGTAAATGTAAGCAGCGTGTTCACCGTTTGCGAAACGCACTTCAGGCAGAACCCCGGCGGCAGCATTACCGCAATAGTAACAGTTATAAAAGATAAAAATACTCAGCAGAAAGATGTTTACACAGCCGACGGAAACGGTCGTCTCAACGCGGTCGCAAACGCTCTTGAGAAAGCCCTCGGCAGAAGCATAAACGTTGACAGCTACCAGGAGCACGCCCTAGAGCGCGGCGCGACATCGCAGGCAGTTGCATATGTAGGTCTGCAAAGCGGCGATAAGCTCGTGTGGGGCGCGGGCAAGCACACCGACATCATCACGGCATCTATAAACGCTCTGGTGTCGGCAGTAAACAGAGAGATCGAGAAAGAACAGGAAAATTCATAGAAAAAGAAAAGGAGACATTACTATGGCAAAGATAAGAAAAATGCGGCTCGCGGCGGCTGCAACAGCGGCAGTAATTTGCGTTTGCATGACAGGCTGCGGCAACGCTATCGAGTACAAAACGTTCAACACAACTTCATCGCAGCCCGAAAGCATCGCCGACAGCTCTTCCGAGGCAGACAGCTCGGTAATAGACAGCACGGACGACAGCAGCAGCGAACCTATAGGCGATCAGCCGCTTACAAATACGCAGATAAACGATACCGTTGTTAAAGAGGACGACCCAGATTATCTTACTAAAACAGCGTTTGTCGGCGAGGCGCTCTGCTCGGGTCTGAGCTTTTATACAGAAGGGCTGAAAGAAGATCAGATATACACCGAAAACAACGCCCACGTTGACGATATTGCTTCTACCACATGGACAGTTGACGGCAAGCAGTATGAGCTGCCCGACGCTCTCTATGCGTCCAAAAGAACGTACATTTATATATGGATAGGGCCTAACGACCTGAGCAACTATGACCCGACAGGCTTTGCGCAGCAGTATCAGGCGCTTATTGAGAAAATATTCTATGCAAATCCGCTGGCATATGTGGGAGTTGTATCCGTTGCCCCCGTTTCAGCCGAGTATGACGGCACTTTAACAAACGGCAAGGTGTATGACTATAACGCAAAACTTGCCGAAATGGTCGACAAAATAGGCAACAACAGAGTGTACTTTTTCAACGTTACCACCGTTTTGGGCGATACAAACGGCAACCTGAAAAGCGAGTATGACTCCGGCGACGGTCTGCATATGACGGGCGAAGCCTACCGCGCACTGCTTGATGATCTGGTAAGTATGCAGATACACCCCTACCTTACCGACTTTGAAACACCCGACGAAAGCTCAGAGGGTGATGAGAGCACCGAAAGCAAGGACGACAATTCCGACAGCGGCGAAGAAAGTTCCTCGCAGACCAACGGAGAGTAAAGCATACAGCAGATAAAAAACAAAGGGCGTTCAAAGCGAACGTCCTTTTTATTGTACAGTAAAATTATGATCAAAGCAGCGTTATGCCATGCTCAGCACACTGTTTTATCATGTCCTCGCTCCATACCGAAGCCTGCACCTCGCCGATGTGCGCCTTTTCAAGCAAGAACATGCACAGCCGCGACTGCCCAATTCCGCCGCCTATCGTGAGCGGAAGCGTGCCGTCTGCTATCATCTTGTGATAGTCGTATTGCAGCCTGTCGCTGTTGCCGCACTCCTCCAGCTGCGAAACAAGCGACTTTTCATCAACGCGTATGCCCATCGAAGATATCTCCAGCGCGCTGCCAAGTACCTCGTCCCAGAAGATAAGGTCGCCGTTGAGCTGCCAGTCGTCGTAGTCGGGAGCTCTGCCGTCGTGCTTTTCACCCGATCTGAGCTTGCCGCCTATCTGCATAACGAATACGCAGCCGTGCTCTTTAGCTATCAGATTCTCGCGTTCTTTCGGCGTTTTGTCGGGGTACATATCCTCAAGCTGCTGCGAGGTTATAAAGTACGGCTCGCCGCACACTTTTGCCTTAAGCATCGGGTAACGCAGCGAAAGTTTTCGCTTGGTGTAAACTATCGCCTTCACAATGCTTTTCACAGTCTCTTTAAGGTAGTCCACATTGCGGTCGCCGCGCGTTATCACCTTTTCCCAGTCCCACTGGTCAACGAAGATAGAGTGAATGTTGTCGGTGAAATCATCGCGGCGAATGGCGTTCATGTCGGTGTAAATGCCCTCGCCTGCGCCGTAGCCGTAGCGATAAAGAGCCATGCGCTTCCACTTTGCCAGCGACTGCACCACCTCGGCATCTTCGGAAATTTCCTTAATATCGAAGTCAACCTTGCGCTCAACACCATTGAGGTCGTCGTTGATACCGCTGCCTTTCTTGACTATCAACGGCGCAGACACCCTGTCCAGCGTGAGGGCGAACGAAAGCACCTGCTGAAAGATGTCTTTTATGTACTTGATAGCGTGCTGGGTCTCACGCAGCGACAGCGCCGACGAGTAACCTTCGGGAAAAAATAATTTTTCTGACATAGTGATTCTCCTTTCGATATTTGAAAAATAGCACTAACTATATGACCTTGTCAATAAAGTTTTCGCTGCTTTCGCAGCAAGCCTGCGGAGCCGTTCAACGCCCAACTTTAATATGGTTTTCTTCTCATTTTGAGTATAATACGTTAGCGCATTTTACTTGTTATGAATTTTTCACATTGTACAGCGTTCCATAATGGAACGCAGCAAAAGAGCGATGCGCTACAACTAGGGAACGCCCTCTCTTGCAGGGCGTTCCCTCTTTCAAAATAGTCCACCGGACTATTTTGAAATTCACCCTTTGCG
>CANRPG010000155.1 GCA_947632425.1 uncultured Clostridia bacterium
GATATATTGTAATAATGGAGATAATATCCATTCTTGAAAACTTCGCGGAGATAAACCCTCAGGCGAAGTGGATAGCAAAGTTTCTTAAACGGCTTAAAAACGAAAACGACAAGGAGGAATGACCATGACTGTAAAAGGCATAGACGTTTCTGAATTTCAAGGCAGCATAGATTTTGAAAAAGCTAAGAAGCAGATTGATTTCGTTATCGTGCGTGCAGGCTACGGCAGACTGCCTTCGCAGAAAGATAAATATTTTGAGGAAAACTATAAAAACGCCAGAGCGGCAGGGCTTAAAGTAGGCGCATACTGGTTTTCATACGCCGACTCACCCGAAGATGCCAGACGTGAGGCAAAAGCCTGCATGGAAGTCATAAAGGGCAAGAAGTTTGAATACCCTGTTTATTTTGACATCGAGCGCAAAGAGCAGTTTGACAAGGGAAAAGAGTTCTGCTCCGACCTTGTGACTGCCTTCTGCACCGAGCTTGAAAAGGCAGGGTATTTTACAGGCTTTTATATATCGCGCTCGCCTTTGCAGAGTTTTATCACGCCCGAGGTGGCGAAAAGATATGCGCTGTGGGTGGCAGAATACGGCGACAAGCTGAACTATGACGGTCAGTACGGTATGTGGCAGTACACCAGCAGCGGCGAGGTCGACGGCATAAGCGGCAGGGTGGACTTAGACTACTGCTATGTTGACTACCCCGAGCGCATTGCAGGCATGGCAGACAAAGAGCCGAGCAAACCCACCGAAACGGTGTACACAGTAAAGGCAGGTGACACGCTGTCTGCAATTGCGGCAAAGTACAAAATGACCTATCAAAAGCTTGCAGAGTACAACGGTATTAAAACCCCCGATGTTATCTATTCGGGGCAGAAGATACGCATACCAAACAATAGCAATAGCGCGCTGAAGCCGTTAGACGAGATAGCACGCGAGGTAATTCGCGGCGACTGGGGCAACGGCGACGAGCGGAAACAACGCCTCACTAAGGCGGGGTATGATTACAGCAAAGTGCAGGCACGAGTTGACGAGCTTCTGCGCTGAGTTTCAAATATTCATAAAAATAGTGTAAATATAAATACCAAACGGCTTTTATATATGTTATAATATAAACATAAGTAATTTGCATTTTTTCTTTGTAACATTTTTAGGTGCAGAAATTTTTCTGCGATAATATTTTTATGAAAAGGAGATCGTTTGGTATGAAACTGAGAAAGTTGGCGGCTGCTGTGCTGGCAGCTGTAATGGCAGGCAGCGTGATGCTCACTTCCTGCGGCTCGGGCAGTTCTTCTTCAAAAGCTGATGGTTCAAACGCCGCGGCTGACAGCGCGACCGACAGCAAGGGTGATGCCGACAGCAGCGCGGCAGATATTCCCTCGAATGACGACGGCAGCGTGAACGCGGAGCTCACCTCGCTGGAGCTGGCAGACCTTATGGGCAACGGCATTAACCTTGGCAACACCATGGAGGCTTACACACACAGCTATGGCAACGACGACGTATTCCCCGATATAAGCGAGAATGCGTGGGGTCAGCCGATAACAACGCAGGAAATGCTTGACGGCATGAAGGCGGCAGGGTTCGACTCTATACGCATACCCGTTGCGTGGACGAATGCCATGAGCTATTTTGAGGACGGCGACTACACCATTGCGCCTGCCTATCTTGACAGGGTGGAAGAGATAGTGAACTATGCCCTCAACGCCGATATGTATGTTATCATAAACGACCACTGGGACGGCGGCTGGTGGGGTATGTTCGGTTCTAAAACGCCCGAGACTGCTCAGAAAGCTATGGAAATGTATACTTCCATGTGGGAGCAGATAGCCGAAAGGTTCAAAGATTATTCGGATAGGCTTATATTTGAATCTGCGAACGAGGAGCTTGGCGATAGGCTCAACGATACCGACATCTGCAAAGATTCGGGTGCGCTGAATAAAAAAGAGTGCTATGAAAAAACTACCGAGATAAACCAGAAGTTCGTTGACACCATAAGAGCGAGCGGCGGCAACAATGCGCAGCGTTTTCTGCTGATTGCAGGCTATAATACAGACATCGCGCTGACCTGCGACAGCAAGTACGTTATGCCTACCGACACCGCGAAAGACAAGCTGCTTATTTCGGTGCACTATTATACACCGTGGGATTACTGCGGCACCGACAGCGTAACGCACTGGGGCTCTGTTCAGGACTTTGACGAGCAGAACAGCTTGCTTGCATCTATGAAGAAATTCACCGATGAAGGCTACGGCGTTGTTATCGGCGAGTACGGCGTTCTTCCGCTCAGCGGCGGCGTTTACAAAGACGATATAGAAAGATGGACAAATAACTTCCTTGATAACTGCGACCTTTACGGTTACTGCCCCATGCTGTGGGATTGCAGCGACTTCTTTGTAAGGCGTGAGCTCAAAATGAAAGACGAGTCTCTCGCGCAGCTGTATCTTGACAGAAGCTATGCGGCGCAGAAAGATCTGGGCGCGGACAAGATAAAGGAAAACGCTCAGGCTGAAATGGACGAGGAATATGCAGCGGCTCAGGAAAGAGCGAACGAGGGCATATCCATTCCTGCGGCTGACGACAAGGCTATTGCGTGGATAATGTATCAAAGCTCTGACTACAACATTTCTTACAGCGTGGGCGACACCTACGACCCCACCGCAAAGACCGACGGACTTATTGCCAACAACGTTATTATAGACGGCGCAGGTCAGTATTCCGTAAGCCTTGATTTCAGTCAGTGCGGCATTGCAAAAGGCGTGGCGTTCTCGGCGCTTGGTGTTTCAAACGGTGAAAGTCTGCTGCCCGGCATGATAATAACCATTGACGAGGTGCTTATTGACGGCGAGAAGTTTGAGCTTTCGGGTACTCCGTATACGTCCTCCGATGATGCAAAGTGCACTAGAGTAAATCTTTACAACGCGTGGATAAACAACATTCCCGACGATGCCAGAACGGCAGACGGCGACCTCTCAGACGCTACACCTACAGCCATGGATCTTGGCAACACTGTTATGAGCAAGCTGGAGATAAAGTTCACGGTTACTATGCCATAACTGTATATATACTATTATATAATTCAATACCCGTGCTGATCTATTGTTGGCACGGGCTTTTTGTGTATATTGCAAAGAGAAAGCGTCGCATTTTACGCACGATTTGTTGATAGTTGCCTATTGACGGGCGCGGCTTATTATGATATACTGTATATATTAGATATATACACCTTAAAAAGAAAGGAGCGGTGTCATGAACGTGAATATAAGCTATACCAGCGAAAAGCCAATGTATGAGCAGATAGAGGACAGCATAAAGAAAGATATCTTTGAAGGGCGGCTGAAAAACAACGAAATGCTCCCCTCGGTGCGGCAGCTTGCCAAAGATCTTAACGTCAGCGCGATAACCACCAAGCGCGCGTATATGGATCTGGAGCGCGACGGTCTGATATACACGATAGCAGGCAAGGGGACGTTCGTAAAAGCGGACGACATAAGCAATATCCAGTCTGCGGCGCACCAGAAGGCGCTAGAAGAGTTTGACAAAGCGGCAAGGCAGGCTAAAGAATACGGCATTGAAAAAAAGGCGCTTAAAGGCGTTTTAGATGAAATATACGGAGGATCAGAAAATGAATGATATGGCTATACAGGTCAGAGACCTGTGCAAGAGTTTTGGCGATTTTAAGCTGAGCGACGTTTCGTTCTCTCTTGAAAAAGGCGCGGTAATGGGTCTTGTAGGTCAGAACGGCGCAGGCAAAACTACTATTATAAAACTTATGCTCAACGCTTTGGATCGCGACAGCGGCAGCATAAAGCTTATGGGTCTTGACAATATAACAGACGAGATAGATATAAAAACGCAGCTTGGCTACATTTCAGATGACGACTATCTTCTGGTGACGTCAAACCTTAAAAAGTACGCAAAAATGTTCGCGCTTATGTACCCCACATGGGATCAGAAGCTTTTTGAGCAGTACGCTACGCGGTGGGAATTGCCGCCGACAAAGAAGTTCGGCGAGTTTTCAAAAGGCATGAAGATGAAAGCCATGTTCGCTTTAACTCTGGCGCACAAACCGAAGCTTCTTCTGCTAGATGAACCCACCAGCGGACTTGACCCCGTTGCAAGAATAGAAGTGCTCGATTTTCTGCGCGAGATAGTTTCCGACGGCGAAACTTCGGTGCTGTTTTCAACGCACATTACGGGCGACCTTGACAAGATAGCAGACTACATAACCGTTGTTATAGACGGCAAAGTGACCGAGAGCCTTTCAGTCGATGCCGTTGAAGACAAGTATGCGGTGGTGCAGGGTAGTATCACAGCATTAAATACAGAGAACGAAAAGTTTGCGGTCGGCATACGCAGAGGTCATTCAAGCTTTGAAGCGCTTGTTGAGAGGCGTTATGTTTCATCGCTTGGCGATGTAACGGTTCATACCCCAAACGTTGAGAATCTGCTCACATTCAGCATATGGGGCAACAGAGCGGACATAGTTGAGATAGAGGACAAAAAAGAGGGTGAGAAAGATGTCTAAAAAGCCAAAAGAACAGATAAAATACGACCCCGATATGAGCGTAAACCGCAGGTTTGCAAAACTGCGCCGTACCATGCTCGGCAAATCTCAGATAGGGGCTGAGACGGTATATGTGATCATTTTGCTTGGCTGTTTAGTATTGTGCGCGGCAGTAGCGTTTTATAAAAAGCCCGATATGCTTTACGGCGCAGGTGTGTTCGTGGTTATGTGCGCCAGTTTTATGTCAATGTTCAGAACGTTCAATCTTGACCCACAGAATGTTGCGTCGCTGATGTCAACGGAAGATACCCCGAAAGGCTGCTATGTCAC
>CANRPG010000156.1 GCA_947632425.1 uncultured Clostridia bacterium
TGGCGATAATAGTTATACTGTTTGACGATGTGCTGGGTCTTGAAAAATTCACGCCGTGGCCTGCGCTTTTCACCGCGTTGTTTTTGTCGATAGGCTTCACGATACTGTTCCCGAAGAAGGGCTCATGGTACAACAGCAGAACGAAAAACAGCGCACACTTCGGCGGCGTGGGCAGCTTTGACAGCACAAGCGAGGACGGATCGGTCATAAACATAAACACACGCTGCAACGGCATTACGCGCTACATTCGTTCAAAAAATCTGAAAGAGGTAAACATAAACGTTTCATGCGCAGGCGCTAAGATCTATTTTGACAACGCCGATATTGCAGGCAGCGAGGCGGTCGTGAACATAAACAGCA
The DNA here is from genome assembly GCA_947632425.1 of uncultured Clostridia bacterium. Lineage (GTDB taxonomy): Bacteria > Bacillota > Clostridia > Oscillospirales > Ruminococcaceae > UBA7477. The sequence goes on from CANRPG010000156.1 coordinate 361, forward strand.
CCGCGGCAGGCATAACGCTGTATGTACCCTGCCACTGGCACGTCAAAAAAGAGCTTCACACTATTTTTAGAGAATATACCGAAAGCGGCAAGCCCGAAAGCGATGTTACCACAAAAACGTTGGTGCTTGCAGGCAGCTGCGGCGCATCAGGCATAAATGTTGTTCGCATATAAGGCACTTGACATAGACACACTCCACACAAAACGCACTTCGCTGCTAAGGCGAAGTGTGTTTTTTATATGCGCATTTTTAATTCTTACTGCAATTTGTTGTATGGAAGATCCGCTCAAACGGCTTAAAACAGCGATTATTCGATATTTATTCACGATTTTGTCGAATTATGTTGATTTTTTGTCGCTTGAATAATTTTTTGGATTATTATAAAATGTTTACATGAACTTTTGGTGATGAAAAGGCAAAACGCCGTGATTTGTCGAAAAGTTTTTTGAAAGTTTACGGCTTAAGGTATTGCATTTTGAGGTAAATTATGGTAATATATGGTAAGAGACTGAAAACGCTCAAAAAAACAAACGGAGGACGACAACTATGAACAGTAAGATCAAAATTCTGATCGGGGAAGAAAACAGTGAAAGCACAAATGCGTGCGCGGCGATGCTGAGAAGTCAGGGCTTCTACGTTATCACGAGGGTGAGCGACGGCAACGTTATTTACGAGGCGATAAAGGATGAAGCGCCCGATGTTGCGATAATAGAAGCCACGATGCCCGGCATAGATGCAATTGAGCTATTGAAGAAGATCAATCGCTCAAACTACAAAAAGCCGATGTTTATCGTAACAGGCAGCTACCCGAGCGCGTTTATTGAAAAGTCGGTATTGCAATCCGGGGCGGCTTTGTATATGCTCAAGCCGTTTGATCATGCGATACTTGGCGACAGGATCCACAGTCTGCTTGGAACTACGGCAGGAGGAGACACAGGGGAAGTTCCGGCGGCCGGAAAGGTATACAGCCTTGAAATTGTAGTGACGGACATAATACACAAGATAGGCGTGCCTGCGCACATAAAGGGGTATCACTATCTGCGCGAGGCGATAATGCTGAGTGTGCACGACGTTGACATGCTTGACAGCATAACGAAAGTACTGTACCCGACGGTGGCGAAGAAGTTCAACACGACGTCATCGCGAGTGGAGAGGGCGATACGCCATGCCATTGAGATAGCATGGGACAGGGGCGACCTTGACACGCTGAACACGTACTTCGGCTACACGATAAACGCGAACAAGGGCAAGCCGACAAACAGCGAGTTCATCGCGCTGATAACGGACAAGATAAGGCTGAATTACAAGGAAGAACAGTTGGCGTGATTGTTGCCTCTTGCTTCTTAATTTCTTGCCTCTAATAGAAAACCGGATCTGCTCAAATGAGTAGAACCGGTTCTTTTTTACCTCAGTTTGGTGAAATACTTACCCATACATTCTGTCCAACGTTTTGTCGCACCATTCTATCATGCTGTCTATGTGCTTGCTGCGCTGTTTCAGAAAATCTGCCACGCACTGGTAGCTTGCATAGCCGCCATAGACGGCATCGTTTGCGCTGCCCGTGCCTTTGTATCTTTCAAAAAACTGCTCAAACAGCGGCGAATAGCAGTCTTTCAGCCAGTCAAGCTGTCCCTTTGCCCTGTCGTAGCCGTATGCGCCGTCGCTCAGACCTCGCAGGGTGTTATAAAACTCGTTTCGCCAGCCCTCGTTCGTCATCAGATATGCAAAACACAGCACGGCAGGGTTGTTTGTGCCCATATCGAGCAGCCCGTAAGTTTTGTAGTTGTCGTCCTTAATGGTGTTGGTGCGCGCATCGCTCGAGCCGCTCACGCCGCCAAACTCCATATCATAAAACGTGAAACGCCATCTGCCGTCGCCGTACTCGCTGCCGTCGTTGGTCACGGTGCGCCACATCGACCAGTTTTTGCCCGGCCAGTCCCACTTGTTGTTTATCCATATCTCCGCCGCGAAATAGTCCATGACGGAATCGACATCTACAAGCTGCGAAAAATCGTAGAAAGACTTATCGTCCGCAATATCGTCATGCGACTTGAAAAAGCTGTCAAGCTCAGAAAAATAGTAGCTTTCGTCGGTAACGCCCTCGGGCAGGTCGCCAAGGTCAAGTTTATAGCCGCGGCTGTAGGTCTCGGCATCGCCTTTGTATAGCACAACGTCGTCTTTGTTCACGCCATGGTGATCCTCAAAATAGTCCTCCTTGTAGTCCTCTTCAAGAACGTAAAGACCCCAGTATTCGCCGTTTAAGTACACCACACACGGGCGCGAGGCTTTCATGTCGCAGTCCAGATCACTAGAAAGCGACTGCCAGAAAGTATCGTTGAATTTTGCTGTAAATGCGCAGTTGCCGCCTGCACGCAGCGTAAGCGTTTTGAACTTATCAAGCGTTTCGCCGCTGTCGTCCTTGAGACCCTTGAACACCTCGTAATTGAAGTTATTGTCGCCGTATTCTTTTCTTGCATACAGCCTAAGACCCTTTTGCAGGTCGCTGCGTGAATAGTTGCCCTGCACGCGCACGCCGCAGTTTTGCGACAAAACACACTGAGTGTTAGCGCCATCGGTCTCAAAAAAGTTGATGGAAACAGGTCTTTCCCACTCTCTGCCGCGCTGTTTATAGTTGGCATCAAGGCTGCGCGCATCTTCACCCGATGAGGGCGTATTTGTTTTCAAAAACTCTTCAAGCGCGCTGTCAAAAATATCGCCCTTGACGTATATGCCCTTTGTGCTGTCAAAAAAGTCATCAAAATCCGCGCTTATCGATATCACCGCAAGGGTATTTCCAGCCGCGTGGCTGCTCTCCCCCACTCCTTTTATATGCTCATACATACTGCCGACAAAGTAAGTTTCAGTCTGCGTTTGAGAGAACGTGCCGTCGGCATTTTTGACCGCCGCTCTCACAACAGTGCATTTGTCAACGGCATCATCAGTCGGCGCTGAAACGGTGCTTACAAAACCGTCACGCGTTGAATTTACATTATTATGCGCCGCATCTATAAGCAGAGGGTCGACCGCGGAAACTACATTTTTGTCATTCTTGCGGTCTGTTATTTTTATAGGCGATGTATACTTTACGGCGGTTGCACTGTTTGCAGGGTCGCTGCCGTCGGTGGTGTAGTAAATCTCGCCATCGCCCGAAAGTGTTAGCTCAAATTCTTTTTCATAAACGCCGCTTGCCGCCGAGAATATGCCGCTCTGTACAGGCTGAGTGTATAACTCGCTTTGCTGCGAATATTCGCCGCTTTCAGTATGTGAAAGATCTGTAAGGGTTATCGGCTCACGTTTATAGCCTGTATCTTCTTCGGGCGCACTTTCGGTATTGTCAGTACTTTCTTCGCTTTGATCTTCATGCGAAGTTGTTACCTCCGTCCTGCTTGCAGAAGCTTGAGAACTATCACTGTTCGAGCAGGCGGAAGCGCTCAGCGCAATTAAAAAAGCAAGAAACACCGCGCAAATTTTCTTAACCATATAAACTCACCTCGCTAGTTCTGGTGCTTTACAATGCCGTACTCATCGTCAAGCGAAAAATACGGGCAGTCGTAATTGGGCGTACTCAAATATCTGTACATTTCGTCCTCGTCTAAATTCACCATGCAGACATAGCAGTCGCTGTCCTCATCGTAGACATAATTTGAACAATACTCGCAGCGGCTCATAGCTTTTCACCCTGCTTTTTCTTGTTTCTGTATTCAAGATAGCTCTCTAAAATTATCGTTGCGGCAACGGTATCTACCACCGCTTTGCGTTTTTTGCCGCGAACATTCGTGGCATTTAAGTATCCGTGCGCCTCTACCGTCGTTGAACGCTCGTCCCACAAGCGAACGGGCAGTTCGGTGACAGACTCTACCAGCGATGCGAACGCCTTGCACTTTTCTGCGCGAGGCCCTACCGTGCCGTTCATATTCACGGGGTAGCCTATAACTATCTCGTCGACCTCGTATTCATTTGCAAGGTGGGCTATCTTCGTTGCAAGAACAGCAGGGTCTTTCTCCTCCACCGTGCCGACGGGCGAAGCTAAAAACTCTGTTCTGTCGCAGACCGCCACGCCCGTTCGCGCGTCGCCGTAATCAACAGCCATTATCTTCATAATACAGCCGCTCCTTTACCACGGTTTTACAGCGCCGACTATCTCCGAAATGCTCTTGACGCCGTTTTCATCGCACCATTTGTCCATGCCGTCTATTATCTTCAGCGGCGCAAACGGGTCAGCAAAAATTGCCGCGCCAACCTGCACAGCCGCCGCGCCTGCCATCATCATTTCTATCGCATCTTCGGCGCTCGCTATGCCGCCCATGCCTATAATGGGTATTTTTACTGCGTTATACACCTGCCACACCATTCTTACTGCAATAGGGAAAACCGCAGGACCCGACAGACCGCCGACGTTGTTTTTAAGTATGGGACGGCGTGTTTTTATGTCGATACGCATACCCAGCACGGTGTTTATCAGCGAG
>CANRPG010000157.1 GCA_947632425.1 uncultured Clostridia bacterium
GCCGCAGTCTGAGATATATAGCAGATTATCAACACTTTCAAAATACTTATCCATAGGGCACTGGGGCATCCATGTGCGGTCGTGGTTGCCGACTATCAGGCGCTTTTTGCCGTTTAGCTTTTCAAGATAGCTGCTTGCGCTTGCTTTATTGCGAAACATCATATCGCCCAGAATGTAGACCGTATCTTCGCCGCCAACGCGCGAGTTCCAGTTTTCTATCATCTGCCTGTCCATTTCTTCAACGCTTGAAAATGGGCGCTGACACAGCCTTATAATGTTTTCATGCCCGAAGTGTGGATCGCTTATATAAAAATTCATATTTTCATCTCCTTTCAAGATATTATACACCAAATTTTAAATATTGTCAATAGCTTGCAGATACAAACAGCCGCATTTTTCAGCGGCCGAAGTTTTATCAAAGCATTTTTTCGACTTCTTCTTTTTTGTGAAAAAGCACGCACCCTCCGCTCTCATCTGCAAGAATACCGCTTTCGCGAAGCTTTGTAAACAGCGGTGACCTGAGCGCGCCGAGCAGCGAAGTTTCTTTAACGTTCGTATCAGAATACGGCGAGAAGGGGCATGGCTGTGCGCTGCCGCTTGCATCTATATGGAAAAAGCCTCTGCCTGCCGCGAGACAGCCGCCTGTTTTATCTTCGTCGCCGGGGAAAGACAAAAATAACATCTTACTATGGTTTTCCTGCAAATTTTCAGCGCGCTGTTTAAGATATTCGCGGTCGCTGTCAGTCAGCTCTAAAGCGCGCATATCTTCCGTTACGGGAACGACTTCGACATACACCACAAGTTTGCAGCCGTCATCTTGCAAAGAACGCACAAATTCTTCGCTGGTGACCTCTTGCAGATTTTCATGCGTAACGGTGATAGACGCGCCAAACGGCACACCGGCTTCGCACAGCATTTGCATTTTTTCTTTGACGTTTTCGTAAACGCCCTCGCCTCGGCGGCTGTCGGTCTTTTCGCTGTTGCCCTCTATACTGAAAACAGGCAAAAGATTGCGGCTTTTTGCAAACATCTCCAAGTACTTATCATCTATCAGCGTACCGTTTGTAAATATCGGGAAAAGTATTTTTCTGAACTGCGATGCGACTTTGAGTACATCTCTGCGCATAAGAGGTTCGCCGCCGGAAACAAGTATGAAGCTTATGCCAAGTTCTTCGGCTTGCGAAAATATCTTTTTCCAGTCGTCAGCGGAAAGTTCATCGGGTGCGGCGCAGTCGGAGCAATAACCGTTGCTGCGCGAATAGCAGCCCTCGCAGTGAAGATTGCAGCTTCCCGAAATTGCCGCAATAAGAAACGGCGGTATGTTCTCTCCGTTTGCGGCGCGCACGCTTCGCTTGAAGGCAGCCTCTACAGAATAAATCATAAGATCTGCGAAAAATTGGCTTTCTCTGCGGTCACCGTTTGCAATGGCCATTGCCCTTGCAACTATCTTCTGAACGCCGCCCGAAAGAAAATCGCTGAACTCAAGTTCTTCACTGCCCATAAGTAACACCTCTTTGTCTGAATGTTCATTATAATTATATCACCTATATATTTTAATGTCAAGAGGAGCAAATTTATGTTGCATTTTGCGCGGTGCGGTGGTATAATTATATATGAAAAAATTTACAGAGGTAATACATATGAACGAGGAAGTCAAAACAAAACATCCGCTGAAGGACTATTTTCACAGCCTTCTGGATATGCGCAGCAATATGCTCGATTACGATGAGCTGCACGACATGATGGAGGAAAACACGGTCATCCACGGGGCGAATATGTGGATACTGATGATGGCGATACTTATTGCATCTATAGGCTTGAATGTCAACTCAACGGCGGTAATAATCGGCGCTATGCTTATCTCACCGCTGATGAGCGGCATACTTACTATGGGCTACTCGCTTGCTATCCGCGACCTGCCGATGCTGCGGCACGCTGCATCACGCTTTGCAACGCAGGTGGTGATAAGCCTGATAACTTCCGTGATATACTTCAAGCTGTCGCCGCTAACGGTCGCGACAAGCGAGATGATAGCGCGCACAAGCCCGACCCTCTGGGACGTTATGATAGCGCTGTTCGGCGGTATTGCAGGCAGCATAGGCAACACGCGCAAAAAGGCAAGCAATGTTATCCCGGGCGTGGCTATTGCAACGGCTCTTATGCCGCCGCTTTGCACAGCAGGCTACGGAATTGCTACAATGCAGCTGAATTTCGTGCTCGGCGCGGGATATCTGTTCATTATAAACACGCTGTTTATTGCGCTTTCGGCGCTCATTGTTACAAAGCTGCTAGGCGTGCCCGTTCGCGAAGAACTCGATGCGAAAAAGCACAAGCGCATAAGCCGCATAATCACGGTGCTGATAATTGTGACTGTAATACCGAGCATACTTGTGGGCGCATACACGGTATATTCTTCGGTAGTTGAGCGAAATATTGAGGACTATCTTGCAAACGAATTTGTGTTCTCTGACACGCAGCTGGTACAGAGCAGTATTGACAAGATAGACAAGAAAATTTCCGTCTCGCTGGTGGGTATGCAGGTTTCAGATGAGAAGATAGCAGAGCTTGAAAGCCGCCTTGACGATTACGACCTGGACGGATTTACGATACACGTAACGCAGAACAAGAGCATCGAGGGCGAGGACAGCGACAAGGTAACTATTGCGGTTCAGGAAAACACGATACACGGTCTGGAGGATCTTCTGGAACAGCAGCAACAGACTATTGACAAGCTGGAAAACGATCTGAAAGACCACATAGACTGCGCGGATATTTCTAAGAAAGCAGGCGGCATATTCACGAAACTCAGCGGCTGCGAGTGCGGTGTTATGACCGACGGAAGCGCGCAATACCTGCTGTTTTCGTGCACCGCAGACGGCGAATTTACAGATGACGAACGGCAAACGCTGATAAACTGGCTGACTTCTGAAAGCGGTATGTCTGACGTTGTTTTAGATATACATCAAGCTGAAGAAAATGAGCCTGACGATAGTACAGAAGAATAAAGTGTACATAAAAAGGGACTGCTTTATGCAGTCCTTTTTGTTATCTTATAAAGTGCGTGGGTGTCCAATCCTCTTTTTCGGGCAGACCGTATTTTTCTTTGCCGAGGACTATGCTCTTTATCAGAAACGCCATATTTCTTGCAAGGGCGCGCATGGTCTGTTTTCCCTCTTCGTCTTTTTCGGCATCGCCTTTTTCACGCCCGTGAATGTTATTCCAGTACTGACTTGAAGCCACCGGCATACCCGTTATGGTGAAGTATTTATTCAGCTCGTCAAACGTTGCTGTACAGCCGCCGCGCCTTGCACAAACAACGCTTGCGCCGACTTTCATAGTCTTGTCAAAACCGCTGCTGTAAAACAGTCTGTCAAGGAAAGAAATAAGCGTGCCGTTTGCAGATGCATAGTAAACCGGGCTTGCAATTACAAGACCGTCAGCCTGCTCAAACTTCTGCGCCGCCTCGTTGACTATATCGTCAAAAACGCATCTGCCGAGAGTGGCGCAACTGCCGCACGCCGTGCAGCCGCGGATATCTTTGCCACCTATCTGCAAAGTTTCGCACTCTATGCCCTCCTGTACAAATATTTTCTCCATTTCGCCAAGAGCTATACTAGTGTTGCCGCCCTTGCGAGGACTGCCGTTGATCATAAGTACTTTCATAAAAAATGCCCCTTTCTTAAAACTAATATAATTTTATCACACTTACCGCAGGCTTGTCAATATGGGGGCACAAATAATGCCCCGACAAAATATCGGGGCTTGTTAGTTCATTCAACTGCTACCGTAAAGGTAAGCGTATCGGAATATATTCCTGCATACGCCTGATGCTCGTCTGACAGCGCCGTGCCAAATTCCAGCAGCGCCCAGCCGGAGTTATCTCCTGCGGTGACGGTCATTACTTTTACGTTGTCGCCGCTTATGGGCTCGCCGGCATTGACTTTCATATAATAGTCGATATATCCGCTGTTGTTTACCATTTTAAAGCCGTTGAGGCTGCTGACATACACACTTAGCTTTTCGCCCTCGTTCAGAATAACGCCGCTTGCCTGAAGCGGTCTTTCAACTACCTTTTCGCTGTCTGTAAAAGTAACGCCGGCAGGGATAGTGACCGTATATGAAACATCGACATAGTGGTCTACGCTTATCGTGCCGGTTTTGTCCGCCGCCGACTGGTCTATCGTTTCTGCCGATGCGGTGAACGGCAAAAGAGCCAGCACTGCGGCAGCCGTCAGAAGTTTTTTCATCATATTGATCACCCGTTTCTATGAAACTATTAGTGTTATGGGGATATCCGCGTTGTTTGTAGGGGCAAGAGAAATACTGTAGGGCTGTATGTGCAGCACCGCGCTGTACTCGCCTTTTTCAAGCGGCTGCGAAAGGGTAATGCTGCTGACCTGCTCGCCTGCTTTTACTAGGTCGGAGGTGTAGAGGGTCTCGCACTTGCCGTCAATATCGGCTTTAAGCTCAAAGGTGAGGTAGTAAAGACCCGTATTTTCCTTGGGGTTTTCAAATCCTGCCGCGACAGTTTTCTCGCCTGCGGGAATGAACATCTGCGTCATGCCCTTGACGGCGATACCCTGCTGCTCTATAGGTGTTTCGGTGTTTGGGGAAATTCCCACGCCTGCCTCAAAGCGCATACCGCCGCCGCCAGGCTTTTTCAGCGACTGCGTAAGCATACCAAGCAGAAAGCATATCAGCATGAGCACCAGCAGGATAATAACAATAACGATCTTTTTCCTGACGGACATCT
>CANRPG010000158.1 GCA_947632425.1 uncultured Clostridia bacterium
GCTGTTATCTCGAACCAGTTCTGCACGTTAGCAGGGTCTAGCTTCAAGCCTGTGCTGCTTTCGATAAAGCTCTTTACCTGCGCGGCTGATATGTACGTTTTCACGCCATAGTTGGGGTCTATGCTGTCATACTTGCCGACCACCGGCTTCATATACGGCAGAGACTTTGACCACACATACTCGCTGCCGATAGAGTTGCCGCCTGTAGATGCGCAGAACAGCGCGTTTATCGGCGCGCCGCCATAGCTGCACACCTGACCTTCTACAGACTTTACTATGCTTTCTACCCTGCTGCTGTAGCCGCTCGCGACTGCCACCACGGGCAGCATACCGTTGGCATCGCAGTAGCGTATATACGAATATATCGCCACCGTCTGCGCTCTCATAGCCTCGTCTGAAAAGCTGCCGTACAGCTCGCCTGCCAGCACTCTGCAAACAAGGTCATGCGCGTTATCTGATATAAGCTCGCCTGTATCAACAGAGCGCACGGTATAATACTCTTTTGAAATATCCCTTGTGCCGCACTGTGCGTGGGGATATATGACACCCTGCGCTGCCTCAGCGCCCTGAGCGGCTTTCACTTCAAAGCTTATATCGGGATATTTTGCTTCTTCCTGCGGTTTTTTAACGCTTTCTTTTGTAACCTCAATATCCTTATGCGTATACTCCACAAGCTCATAATCGCCTATGTCTGCTTTCCACCATGATTCCACCGCATACTTGGTCTGCGGCTTGGTCTGCACGGCTATGGTCTGCACTGGTGTTGGCTCGGTATCACTATTTTTAGCGGCGTTTGCCACTGCCATAGGTATAACGCCCGTGACCGTAAGCCCCAGCACTGCCGCGCCCATACCGACGTGCGCACACAGACGTCTGAACGTTTTTTTATTTTCTGTTATGTTTTTAATACTCTTAAAACGCTCTGCAAGCCTCATGCTGTCATTTTTCCTCTCTTTTTTATGTCCATGAAAGTGCACAAAAAAGTCAAGACCGAGATCCTGACTTTTGCGCTGAATCTGTTATGCTCTGAAATATCTGTGTCCTTCAATTTCCGTACAGAAGGTGAGCGATTCAAACCATGCCGCTGTGCTTCCGCCGGTATACTGAGGCGAGTAGAAGTAGAATGCACCGTTAGAACCATCTTCGCCGCGAAGAGCTCTGTCTACGCAGTTTCTTGTACTCTCTGAAGGAGTTACCGATCTGTTGTAATACTTTGTTATTGCGCCGAACTGACCGGGAGCTGTAAGCACGCCCTTTATTGTGTTGTCAAACTTATATGTGCAGGTAGCTCTGTTTACGATAACGCCTGCAACAGCCATTTTTGCCGCATCCGAGCAGCCGCCTGCTTCGCCCTCGAGCACATAGCAGAACATTTCATACTCCTCGTCGGTGCAGTTTATTACCCAGCCCTTATTGTTTACTGCCTTCTTAAGCTCGGTCTTTACTGCGGTAGTCTGCGGCTTAGCTGTAGTAGTTACAGGCTTAGGGGTAGTTGCCGCTGTAGTAGTGGTCGTTGTGGTCGTAGTAGTTGTAGTAGTAGTGGTGGTAGTCGTTGTCGTTGTTGTGGTGGTAGCTATGCTGTCGTCGGCTTCTATAAAATCATAGTCCTCAACGGGAGCTTTCCACCAGCTTACTGTAGCTATTTTTTCGGGTACTGCCTGCTCTGTCACCGCTGTAACGGGCGCCTGAGTTACCTCGGCAGTTTTTACGACCGTAACATCGGGTACGGCGGCAGGTATTTCCTCTTCGGGGCTTTCAATTCCCATAATACCTACGGCGCATATGGTAGCTACCGCAAGCGCGCCGAAGCCCAGCATTGAAGTAAGCTTCTTAGCCGTTATCTTCTTGTTTTCTGCTTCTTCAACAGGTTTGATACTCTGTGTTTCAGCATTATCTCGTTTCATCAAAAATTCGTCCTTTCCGGCGTTTGCACGCCATGCCGTCACTTAGCTCCTCTCTCCAAAGAAGCCTTGTTTGTCACTTTTATGCCGCGGCATATATATTTTTCGCCGTCAGCACGTCAGTGTCTGTATACTTTTCTGTGTCCCCATGCATATATCCATCTTTGTGGGAAATATACGTCTGCATCTGCTTTTTCCTTATAAGTCTGCACCAGCGCATCGACGTCCTCGTCGGGTCGCAGCTTCCTTGCAACTATTACCCAGCGCATATCGCCTATATCGCCCGAGCAGGTGGAAAGCGTAATGAACTGGTCGTCCTCTTTAACGTCTATATCGCTCGAATACCACGAACGCTTGGACATCTCTTCTTTCCATTTTTCAAACGGGTGATCCTCGTCGAAATCCCTGTATCCTACATATTTGAACACATTGCCGTTATCCTGATCTTCATAGATATTGAACAATCCGCAGTACAGTATTATGTACTTCTCATCGGTCGCGGAATAAACGGTATTGAAAGTTATCAGCGGATTTGCTTTCAGGAAATCAACGCCGCCCTTATAGGCTTCAAGCCTTGCGAAGAACGTTCCTGCCAGCATATTGTGACCGAAGATCGTTATATTGTCCGTCCTCACCCCGGGAACTATGGTACTTGCATAATCCATAAATATAGTACCGCCCGAGCCGCTGTAGTTTTTCTTTATATCCCTTGTAAGATAGTAGTCGTTGTCGGGACCCTGCACAACCGGATAGTTTATTATTATCTCTCCGTTGGAATCTTTGAAAGTATCTATCGAGAGCCAGCCGCGGACGTCTTTGTTTACCTCCAGCAATGGCTTCCAGCTGTCGCCGACCTCGGTATTTGTGTTTTCAAACTCTACCGAATCGCCGCCCTGAGGAGGAACTTCGCCGCTCTGGCTGTCATCGCCGCCGCTCGGGTGCTCTACCGACTGCGCGTTGCCGCTGCTGCCTGCATTGCTGCTGCTTTGTATCACAGGTTTCAGCGTCTGCATTTCCTCTATAAGCTCGTTTGTCTTTGCGTTGCCGTTAAGATAATCGGAAAGGTCGCTTATCGATATACAGAACACCACTATAGATGCCGCGAACACTATCTTTCTTACAACTTCCGAAAATCCGTCGCCTTTCCACGGGATAAAATACTTTACAAATCTTACAAAGAAATTTTCTTTTCTCTTGCCGTTTTCGTTTTTAAGTCCTGCAAGCTCATTCATCATAGACATTACCGATCACCTCGCTCATATCGTGACCTGAAAGCTCCATCACCATGCACAGCGCACGGGTAACGGTTTCTTTCCGGATATTTTCTCTCGTCGGTGTTATGCTGCCGTCATACAGCGCTAAGTTCCTTACTATCTCTTTAACGCCGTCTGTAACTGCCACATACACCGTTCCCGCAGGTCTGCCGTCCTCGTCGGGAAGAGGCCCTGCTATACCCGTTATGCCCACTCCGATAAAAGAGCCGCTCTTTTTCTTTATCGCCTGCGCCATCGCGCTTGCCGTCTGCCCGGAATAAACGCCGTACTTTTTTATAATATCGCCGTCCACGCCGAGGTATTCGACTTTGGCTCTTTCAGAATAACTGCACACACCCAGCCAGAAGATCTTCGATGCCCCCGGCACTGATGTGATCGCTGAGCTGAGAAGTCCGCCCGTACAGCTTTCGGCTGTAGATATGGTTATCCCCTGCTCACATAAATATTTTACTACAAAACAGGTCACTCTGTCAAGTCTTTCTGTAACCACTTTGTCACTTTTATCAATTTTCACAATTTCACGACCCTATTTTTACATACTTTCTCTATACTTTTTGCGATATTTATGAACGTTTTGTGAACACATATTACAACTTTAACAATACTTTTGTAATTGAAATGTTACCAAATCGTAATCTTTAGCGGCTAAAAACAGGTATTTTAAAGTTTCAAAAAATCATATCGTGTTAATTTTTATATATAGTATAACGCTTATGCTCTGCCACTGCCTGCTGTATCATAGGTTCAAAGTCAAAGCCGCTTTGCGCGTTAAGAACGTCCATAAGCACGGGTTTTGTCTTGGGGTGCTTTGGCGTAAAGACGGTACAGCAGTCCTCATAAGGCTCGATAGACGTCTCAAAAGTACCTATCTTTCGCGAGATAGCTACTATCTCAGACTTATCCATACCTATCAGCGGTCTGAACACCGGCATACGGCAGGCGTTGTCGGTACACACCATTGCCGCCATGGTCTGGCTTGCCACCTGACCGAGGCTCTCGCCGGTTATCAGGCAGCTTATGCCGTCGCTCTCGCAGATGCGCTGGGCTATCTCCATCATCAGTCGGCGCATTATTATTGTGAAGAACTCCTCGGGCATATGGTCGCGGATAGTCTCCTGAATTGCCGAAAAATTCACGCAGTGGAAGTTTATCGCGCCGCAGTAGCCTGTCATTATCTCGGCGAGTTTTTCAACTTTCATTCTGGCTCTTTCAGAGGTATACGGCGGCGATTCAAAATGCACCGCGGATACTATAACGCCGCGTTTTGCCATCATATAGCCTGCCACGGGTGAATCTATACCGCCCGAAAGCAGCAGCATCGCCCTGCCCGAAGTGCCCACAGGTATGCCGCCTGCGCCGTCCTCCGCTCCTGCGTGGATATAGGCTGCCTCTCGTATCTCAATATTGACAATTATGTCGGGTTCATGCAGATCTACCGAAAGATGCGGAAATTTTTCACATATATAGCCGCCCAGCTGCGCGCATATCTCGGGCTAGCCCAT
>CANRPG010000159.1 GCA_947632425.1 uncultured Clostridia bacterium
CGCGTGGTCGTAGGTGTGGGTAAGGAAAAGAGAGCGCGAGGGAAAAACCTTAGGGAAGGGAGTGGAGCGCGCGCCCTGCCTTGCAGATACACTCCCTATACCCCTATGGTTTTTCCCTCGCATAGAAACGCGCGAACGTATTAGCATACTCAAAATGAGAAGATAACCAAATAAAAGTGAAGCTTTGAACGGCTCCGCAGGCTGCTGCGACAGCAGCAATAAACACAAATACCCACGAGCGTGGCTGCCCGTGGGTATTTTTACAGCAAACTCGAAATCACATTCAGCATAGCTCCTGCAATTTTTTGCCACAGCGGTATCTCCTTTATCCACTGCTGAGTAACGCGCGTGGCGTGCTTCGTCACCATTTCAATATAGTCGTTTTTCATGTCCGAAATACACTCTTGCCGATACAAAAACGCGCCGCACTCAAAGTGCAGATACAAACTGCGGTAGTCAAGATTTATCGAGCCCGAGACCGCCACGTCGTCGTCGCTGACAAACAGCTTTTCATGCACGAACCCCTTGTCAAACTCGTATATCTCAACGCCCTTGCGCAGCAGCTTTTTGTACTGCGACTGCGCTATCATCTTCATGTACTTTTTGTCGGGAATGCCCGGCAGCAGCAGTTTCACGTCAACGCCGCTCTTGGTGGCGTATTCCATCGCGGTCACCATGTCGCTGTCAAGCACAAGATACGGTGTACTTATATAAACATATTTTTGCGCATTGTTTATAATATTAAGGTACGTCAGCTTGCCCACGGGTTCGTCGTCAATGGGCGAATCGCTGAACGGTATGATAAAGCTGCCTTCGGGGCAGTCAAGGTCGCCGCTTTGCACTCTGAAGCTCTCGCAGTCGGGTGTTTCGTGCGTTAAAAACGACCACATTCTCAGAAACATCACGGTGCAGTTATACACCGCATCGCCCGTTATGCGCACGCCGCCGTCTTTCCAGTAGCCGAAACGCTCTTTCTCGTTGATATACTCATCAGCCATGTTAAAGCCGCCTGTAAACGCGGTCTTGCCGTCAACTACAACAATTTTGCGGTGGTCGCGGTTGTTTTGAGATGTAGACAAAAACGGCGTAAATTTGCTGAAAATGCGTGTTTTTATGCCCACTGCTTCCAGCTTTTTGTGGTACCCCGACGGCAGAGCCATTTGCGAGCCGAAGCCGTCGTATATAAGCCTGACGTCAACGCCTGCCTGCGCTTTGCGTTTCAAAATGTCAAGTGTTTCGCTCCACATTTTGCCCTCTGTAATAATGAAAAACTCCATAAAAATGAAATTTTCCGCGCTTTCCAAAGCCTGCTTTATATCGGGGAACACCTTTTCGCCCGAGGGGTAATAGTCAGCCTTTGAATTAGCCGCGGCAGGATAGCCTGCGTACTTTTGCATATACCTGCAATAACCCGCCATTTTCGGGTTTTCCTCGTCAAGATATTCTATAGTTTTTTCGTCGGGCTGCAAGCAGTCTTTTGTCTCCTCAACTACTTTTAAATGCCCCTTTTTTATCAGCTGCAAAGAGATCTGCAACTTGAAAAACAGATACAAAAACGCCGTCAGCACGGGGAACAGCAGCAGCGGAAACAGCCACGCTATTTTATATGCAGGGTCTTCATCGCGGTTGACTATATACAGCGAGAGTATGAAAGCGATAATGCCCATAACAATGTCAACAATATAGTATACCTCGCCCATAAGGATAACGGAGTCGATGAGGAAAAGTATCTCGGCAATAATAAGCAGTATTATTATAAATCTTCGGCTGAAAACTTTGGTAACGCAGCCGTACAGCTTTTTAAGAAACTTCATACTTCCCCACTCCTTTCCTTATTATAGTATTGCAGATTTTTACGGGTGTTAATCCTGATTTAAACTACGCTTCTTTGCCGCTGTTGAACCTTTGCAGAAACTGCTTTGTCCTCTCGGAAGCGTCGCTGCCGAAAAGCTGCTGCGGCGCGCCTTCTTCAACAATAACGCCGTGTTCCATAAATATAACTCTGTCGGCAACATCGCGCGCAAATTCCATCTCGTGCGTAACTATCACCATAGTCATGCCGTCTGCCGCCAGCTGCCTTATGACCTTAAGTATCTCGCCGGTAAGCTCGGGGTCAAGCGCCGATGTCGGCTCGTCAAAGAAAAGTATCTCAGGGCTCAGTGCCATTGCCCTTGCTATAGAAACTCTCTGCTGCTGACCGCCCGAAAGCTCGCACGGGTAGGCGTTTTCTTTGCTCTCAAGCCCCATTTTTTTAAGAAGACCGCGAGCCGTTTCAGTGGCTTCTTCGCGGCTTTTTTTAAGTACGCGCACGGGTGCTTCGGTAATATTGCGCAGTACCGAAAAATGCGGAAACAGGTTGAAATTCTGAAACACCAGACCTATCTTCAGGCGTATCTCGCGAAGGTCTGCCGCAGGCGCATACACAACTTTGCCGCTCTCGTCGGTGCTGAACATAGTTTTGCCGCATACCAAAACTTCGCCGCCGCTTGCCCTTTCAAGCTGGTTTATGCATCTTAAAAGCGTTGATTTACCCGAGCCCGAAGGCCCTATAACGGCTATAACATCGCCCTTGTTCACGCTGAAAGATATATCCTTCAAAACGCTCAGATCATCGAAGTTTTTTGAAAGATTTTTCACTTCTAGCATACTCGCCATTGCACGCGCCCCCCTTATTTATAATAGTCAAGTTTTTTCTCAATAAACGAGAATATCACGGTAAGCACCGTTGCCAGCACAAAGTAAAACGCGCCTGCTATGAACAGCGGTGTCAGCGAACTGTAATTCTGCATCTGCTGGCGCGCTTTCATGGTAATTTCGGCATATGCCACAACGTTTGCAAGCGAGGTATCTTTCACAAGCGTTATTACCTCGTTAGAGCTTGCAGGCACTACCCTTTTTATGACCTGCGGAAGTATTATCCTGAAAAAAGTCTGCCGCTTTGAAAAGCCCAGCGCCGCAGCAGCTTCATACTGCCCTTTCGGTATAGATTCAATGCCGCCTCTGAATATCTCAGCAAAGTACGCCGCGTAATTCAGCACAAACGCCACCAGCACGGTATTGAAAAGATAGCTGTCCGCCTGTATGTTCACCGCATCTAAAAGCCTGTGCAGAACACCCGGCATTGCCGAGCTGCGTTTGAGCATAGGCACGGCAAAGTACGCCACTATTACCTGAAGCATAAGAGGCGTACCGCGCATTATAAGTATGTAAAGGCTCGTAAGCCATTTTATCGGCTTGAACTTGCACATTTTCAAAAGCGCCACTATCATGCCAAGCGGCACAGAATAAAGCAGCGTAAAGCCGAATATTTTCAGCGTGGGCAGAAGGTACTTCAGAAGTATCTTAACAACGCCCCAGATCTCATTACCTGTCATTATATCCCCACTTATCTTTAGTTAACAAAACGACCCGCCGAATACACAACGGGCCGTAAGCCTTATTTTCTGTTACTTGACTATCGTAACGTCCTTGCCGAACCACTTTTCGGAGATCTTCGCCAGAGTGCCATCTGCTTTCATTTCTGAAAGAATTTCCTGCACCTTGTCGCGCAGAGCCTGATCGCCCTTGCGGAAGCCTATAGCGTACTTCTCCGATTCGCTGCCGTCGGTAAATATTTTCCAGTCCTTGCCTGCCTCTGCTATCTCATACTCAGCAACAACGCTGTCAAGATATACTGCATCTACAAGACCGAGATCCATCTGCTGCAAAGCTTCAACGTTGGTAGCCAGCGGAGATATTTTGCAGCTGCCGCCTATGTCAGATTCTTCGAGAAGCGTCTGAGCGGTAGAACCGTTCTGTACCGCAACAGCCTTGTCAGCAAGGTCTGACATCTTCTCCGCGGTGCTGTCGCCGGGCACTACGAACACCATGCTGTTTTCCATGTACGGCTCTGAGAGGTTCATTCTCTCCTGTCTCTTTTCGTCGATCGACATACCGTTCCATATGCAGTCAATAGTTCCTGCATCGAGGGTGTCCTCCTTGGTATCCCAGTTGATACCCTTCTTTTCGAGGGTAACGCCCAGTCTCTTGCAGACTTCCTCGGCGCAGTCAATGTCAAAGCCGACTATCTCGTCGTTCTCATCGGTGTAGCCCATGGGCTTGAAAGACGCGTCAAGACCCAGAACGAACTTGCCGCTGTCGAGCACCTTCTGCAAAGAATCGTCTGTAGCAGCCGTGCTTTCGTCATCCGAAGAAGTGTCGCCGCCATCAGAGGCTGTGCTTTCGGTCGCGGAAGTTGTGTCATTGTTTGCAGCAGTGCTGGTTGTGCTGCTGTCGCTGTTTCCGCAGGCGCTTGCAGTGAGCATGAACATTGCCGCAAGAGTACCTGCGAGCATTTTTTTGATACTGATATTAGCCATAATTATTTCCTTTCCGACTAGAAGTGTTTCAAAGATTCCCTTATACAAAAGTGCTGATAAATATTTTCCGCGCTTACGCGCAGCCTGCTGAGCTGTTCACCGCTCCACAATACGCAAAACTTTAAATCCCTGTCAAGAAATTAAAAGTTTTCGATTGACCCTTTTTCAAAAGGGTCATCAGGGTCAAGGGGCGGAAGCCCTTTGTCGCCGTCCGCAGACGGCGAAAGCCCCATACGGCAGGCGCTCTGCAAGAGGTGAATTAGAAAACAGTCCTGTGGACTGTTTTCTAAGAGGAGAGGCTCTGCAAGAGAGAGCCT
>CANRPG010000160.1 GCA_947632425.1 uncultured Clostridia bacterium
CCTTCCGCTGTCTGCTTTACTGCCTTTTCATATAACATACCCAGATCATAAAAGATCGCCGAGCAGTACAGCCACATTGTAACAAAAGCATTGTAGACGTATCTTATATCACGGAAAAATACATGCAGCTGAGCGAGGAAAAATCCCAGTCCCAGCGCGAATATATATGCTTGTATTATAGGTAGTATTATGCCGAAGTTCCAAAACGAGAACAGTACTTTCCCCTCAGAGATAGAGAAAAACACCATTACTATTACCAGCGCACCGAGGCTGAAAACAAAGTCAACCATTGTAGATGTGACTTTTGAAAGTGGGAACATATACTTTGGCACATATGTCTTTTTCAGCAGCGCGGTATTGTCTGTGATAGCGCCCAAAGCCTTGCCGGCCGAGTTGTTGACAAACTCAAACATTGTTCGTCCTGCAAGAAGATATATCGGGAAAAGCGCGAGATTTCTCTGGAACAAAAATGAGAATACGACCGCCATTATGATCATTATCAGCAGCGGATTGAGCACGCTCCACACATATCCCAGAAAGCTTCTTCTGTACTTCAGCTTTATATCTCTGGAAACGAGCTGATAAAGCAGGTCTTTGTATTTGAACGTTTCCCAGAAAGAGCCTTCCTTTGGTCTGAATTTCTGCAATAAAGATGACATTTCTGTCATGCCTCCTGTTTTAGTTGAAATCGTGGTTGCCCCTTAGTTTGTTATAAATTTTTGAGGCAAGTATCTTATCAAATGTTTTCTTGCTGATGTGTAGTCTGTTCATCAGCAAAAACGCTTTATACTGTTTTTTTGCAAACGCAAAGGTTTTCGGCATTTCATTTTTTGCACGCAGCATTATCTCCTCTGCCGCCGCTCTGCCCTCTTTCCTGTCGTTGTCAACAAGAAGCATGGTACGAAAGTAGCTTAGCATAAGCCCCTGCGTTTTCATGCAAAAATAATCTCTGCCGCGGCAGCCTTTTTTCAGCTGCAGGTTCTGATACTCATCTATGAGCCTGTTTATAACTGTCTTTGTATGCCCCGAGCGTTTAAGCTGGTTTGCCTCAGATACGCTTTGTTCAACGTCGCCCACGCGGTAGTCATACAGAAAAATATCAAACGGCGTAACGCTTTTGGCATAGCAGCACGGCAGCGTGGCATACTCGTGATCCTCATAGAAAACATGCTCCGAAAGCTGCATACCGTACTTTTTATAAAATGCCGTGTTATATGTGATACCGTGGAAGGTAAGGCTTCTGTCAAAAGACTTCCAGTTTTTCATTATATATATGAAGTCATACGCCTTGAAAAACTTTGGCGGATAGCTTCTCCAGTTCTTTATCTCGCCTGTAGATGCGTCAACGGTGTGGTGGTGAGTGAGCACAACGTCGCTGTCACACTGCTCCAGCAGCGAAACGTATTCTTTGAGGTTCTGCGTTTCCACCCAATCGTCGGCATCTACTGCTTTTATATACTTGCCGCACGCCGCAGCAATGCCCGTATTCAGCGCACCGCCGTGACCTTTGTTTTCCTGCGATATAACGCGGAAAGTGTGCGGATACCTTGCGGCATAGTCAAGCGCGATGCTTTCGGTATTGTCAGAAGAGCCGTCGTTTACCGCTATTACTTCTATTTTGTCAAGTATATCGCTGTCTATAAACGACATAAGGCACTTATCGAGAAATTTATCGCAATTGTAAGAAGGCACTATAAAGCTGACTATCTTGTCCACTTCATCACTTCCTTTGCTGTGACTGACGTTTTATCTTGTTTTCAAAAATGCCTTTGAATGCGGCGGCAAGCGCTCTGCCCGGCGAAACTTCAAACTTATCGCGCTTTTTCAGCACATAGTACACCGCATAGAGCGATGACAGCCAGAAGCCCAGAATATATCTTGTCGTTGCGCCGCGCTGCTCAAAAAAGCTTTCGTCAAAGCCGCCGAACCACGTGGAATCTGTTCTTTGCACACGGGCAATCTCAAACGGCACATAGTATATTTTAAGCCCTGCCCTTTGGCAGTCCAGCAGAAATTTCAGTTCTTCCTGCGCGCCGTTGCCCGAGCCTGCGCCCAAAAGCTCGTCAAACCTCACGCCGCTTTCAATCAGCGAGCTTCTTCTGAACGAAATCTGCCAAGAAGCCACGTGCATTGTCTGCGGAAATTTAAGCCTCATCACCTTATCGGGGAACGCCTGAGGCTTGTCCGCAACGTTGCCGCTCTCGTCGGTTATCTTAAATATAATAACATCAGCCTGCGGCAGCATATTATAGGCGCGGCATATCTTCTGCCGATAGTTTTCGCAGAATATCTCGTCGTCGTCAGAAAGCATACATACATCAGCCGTGGCTTTGTCTATTGCCATATTGCGGCTTCTGGTAAGTCCGCGCTCGGTCACGCTGTACATTTCAGCTATGCCGAAAGGTGTTTTTATGCTCTCTGAAGCATTCGTATCACACTGATTTATAACTACCGCGCTGCCGGTTATGCCCAGTTTCTCAACAATGCTCATATCCTTCTGATACATACAAGAAACCAGCATCTGCAACGACAAAGGCTTACTGTTACAATAGCGAATAAAAAACATCACCTTTCAAAAAGCCGCCAAACAGGCACACTTACCGAGTATATATTATTTATTTTACCATATTGTCGGTTTTATGTCAAGCAAATCGACCTAATTCCTGCCAATTCGTTATTTGGCGTAAAAAAGGGCAGCTAAACCGAAAGTAATTGTACAAATTTATAAAAAAGCCGCACAGAAAAACTGCACGGCTAAAAAATTGTATGCTTTTGAATTTCAGACTATCTTCTTGCCTTCAAATTCAACGCGCTTTTTAAGATCTTTCATAAGGTCGTCAAACTGCTTGGGGTCAAGCGACTGATCGCCGTCGCACCACGCTTTAGCAGGGTCATTATGCACCTCGACCATAATGCCGTCAGCGCCCGCAGGTACGGCAGTCTTAGCAAGGGTGGGAACCATCCACGAAAGACCTGTAGCATGACTTGGGTCTACTATAACGGGCAGATGCGTCAGCTTTTTAAGCATAGGAACAGCCGAAATATCAAGGGTATTCCTTGTTTTTGTCTCAAACGTTCTAATGCCCCTCTCGCAGAGGATAACGTTGTTGTTGCCGCCTGCCATTATATATTCTGCGCTCATAAGCCACTCCTGAATGGTGTTGGCAAGACCTCTTTTGAGAAGAATCGGCTTGTCGCACTTGCCGAGCTCTTTGAGCAGATTGAAGTTCTGCATATTTCTCGCGCCGACCTGAATTACGTCAACATCGGCAAACATATCGAGGGTATTTATATCCATTATCTCGGTAACTACCGGCAGACCGACTTCCTTTTTGGCAAGAAGCAACAGTTCCAACCCCCTGCCCTCGAGCCCTTGGAAAGAATACGGCGAAGTACGCGGTTTGAATGCGCCTCCGCGAAGAAGCGTTGCGCCGCTTGCCTTTACATCTCTTGCTACCTCGGTCATTTGCTCTTCGGTCTCGACTGAGCAAGGACCTGCGATAACGCTGAAAGTGCCCTCGCCTATCTTAGTCTTGCCCGAAATGTCAACTATAGTATCCATCGGGTGGAATTTGCGGTTTGCAGCCTTGTAAGGCTCTGATATCCTCTTTACGTCCTCTACAAAGGGAAGCGCCTGTATTGTGCCTATATCCAGCCTAGAAGTATCGCCGACAAGACCTATTATAGTGGTGTGTTCACCTGCGCTTATATGTGTTTGCAGACCGTCGCTGTGCAGCTTTTCTACAAAGCTGTCAACGTCCTCCTGCTTTGTTGCGTTGTTAAGTACGATTATCATATCATCATGACCTTTCTTTGAAATATTTTAGCGCTTTTAAGCTTTTATGTATTAAAGTATACACCCGTTTTGCCCGTTTGTCAAGGGCTTTTGAGCATTTTAAGCAGTTTACACAATTTTTTATCAACCAACATATTGACAGTTCGCGTTTTTGTATAGTATAATAATATTCAGATACACACGATATTAAAGGCAAGAGGGGCGATCGTATGAAAGATATGATAATTTACAGCGGCGATACCTTGAAAGCCTATGCTTTGCAAGCCCTGAGCGGCATAAACACTGAAAGAGACATATCCGAAGCATTGCATAAATATATTACCTCGCCAAACGACAGAAAGGTTTGCTGCCTTTACGGTCTACTCTTTACGGGGAAGACTACGATGATGCTTCAGCAAATACGGAAAATAGACGACTTTGACAAATGCCTTTTTATAAAATGCGGCTATGGCAGCACCATGATACAGCTGCGAGAGGCAATAGATCCATGCCCCGAGGCGCAGTATATTTTTGTTGACGAAGTGACCAAGGCGCAAGACTTTATAAGTGCAAGCAGCGTACTTGCGAACAAATATGCAGCAGAGGGCAGAAAGGTCGTTTTGACGGGAGATGACTCCTTTGCAATTTTCCTTGCAAAAGGCGGCGAATTATACGACAGGACAAGGCTTATCCATACAACATACATGCCATTTAAGGAATACAACAGGCTGACAGGCAAAGGACTGACGGAATATATAAAATACGGCGGTGCATTATCGAATGTTTTTCGCAGCGCAGATACAACGAACG
>CANRPG010000161.1 GCA_947632425.1 uncultured Clostridia bacterium
CATAGCCTGCCTAAGAGCTATTGACAGGATTATTTTCTCATCGGGCGCTTCAACGGGAATGTCTATCTCACTGCCGCTCTCTGAGGCGCTTTCATCTGCTGAGGCTGTAAGGCTGACGGGAGGCTGGGAAACATTCAGAGCCTCTACCACCTTCTCGGTATCCGCTCCCGAAAGAGAGGAAAGTTCTTCAATAGTGGGTTCTCTGCCGTTTTCTTTGGCAAACTGCTCACGCAAACGAGACAGCCGCAGAGACAGCTCTTTCAGACTTCTGCTGACCTTTACCGCGCCGCCGTCACGGAAAAGACGTTTTATCTCTCCCATAATAACGGGCACGGCATAGGTGGAGAATTTGTAACCCAGATCGGGGTCAAAGGCGTTTATTGCTTTCATAAGACCTATACAGCCTGCGCTGCAAAGGTCTTCATACTCTATATTCCTGCCCCTGAAACGGTTGGCGCACAGGTGGACGAGCCCCATATTCTCCTGCGCGAACCTATGCTTTTCTTCTGTTTTCATCAGATGCCTTTCTTGTAGTCAGCTTTTTGCGCATGGTAACGCTTGTACCCTTGCCCGGCTTGCTTGTTACCGACAGGCTGTCCATAAAGCTTTCCATTATAGTAAAGCCGAGACCTGCTCTATCCTGTTCGGGCGCTGAGGTATAAAGCGGAGTCATGGCGGCTTCGATATCCTCTATGCCGCAGCCTTTGTCGGTTATTTTTATGTAGACCTCGTTACCGACAAGCAGACGGGCGGTCAGGCTTACGATACCGAGGGTATTTTTATAGCCGTGCACTATACAGTTGGTGACAGCTTCTGAAACGGCGGTCTTTATATCGGAAAGCTCGTCTATCTGGGGGTCAAGCTGCGAAACAAAGCCCGATATTGCCATTCTGGCAAAGCTTTCGTTTTCAGAGCGGCTGGGGAAAGAGAGCTTTACCTCATTTAATATCTTGTCTGATCTTTTCATCTGTAGTCTCCCCTTTCATATCGTTAAGCCCCGAAAAATACTTGCCTCTTATATCGCCGTTTATAAATGTCGCGAGTTTATTCATACCCGAAATATGCATTACCCTGCTTATTGACGGCGAACAGTTTGCTATATACAATGTGCCGCCGTACTCATGCAGCATACGGTATCTGCCCATGACAAGACCTATACCAGAACTGTCCATAAAAGTAACGCCCGAAAAATCCATATAAAGTTCAGAGGGGCATTTGGAGTCTATCGCCATGTCGATGTTCATTCTGGCGCACGAGGCGTTATGGTGGTCGAGTTCGCCGTGAAGTTCCACCAGGCATCTGTTATTGTTGTTATAGATAACGACGTTCATAATACCTTTCCTTTCTGCTTGTACATTTTGTTCTTATAATAATAACAGCCCTGACAAGAGAAATTTGTCAAAGGCTGTTTGTGATGCGGATTTTTTAGATCCATAAAATGCTATTCTTCGATCTGTTTTCCCAAAAACATTGCAGTTGCCTGCGCCAAGGTATGCTGTGCCTGCGTTGCGGTGGTATTTCCGTCGGTGGAAACATATGCCACTGCCCCCGTTACATCGCCCGAAGCGACTATGGGAAAAACCGCGAGAGCTTTCTGATCGATGCCCTCTATAGGCTGAACGGGCGTGGAATTGTCTTTATCGGCAACAAAGCCGCGGCGGCTTTCCATTATTTCTTCAAGTGCGGGAGTCACGCGGCGTTCGTTGTATTCGCGCCTTGCTACCCCTGCGACTGCAACAACATGGTCTCTGTCAAATATAACGGCAGGCGCTCCGCCCAGCTTATACATAACTTCCGCTGCCTGAGCGGCATTTTCGGAAAGCTCGTTTATAGGCGAATACTTTCTGAAAATGACCTCGCCGTCGTTGCTGGTATATATCTCCAGCGGTGCGCCGTCTTTTATGCGCATGGTGCGGCGTATCTCTTTGGGAATTACCACTCTGCCCAGGTCGTCTATTCTTCTTACTATTCCTGTTGCTTTCATATTATTCCTCCATAAAATGTTTATTTTTCATTTTGCAGGTCCTCTTTTGTGAAGATATTGTTTGCAGACGGTTTTCAATTATGCATAGTATGTCTGAAAAATGTCAGATAAAATACAATAGTGGAATAATAGCCATACAAAAGAAATATTTTGAAAATTTACTTAGAACATTGACTTATCGGGCGATATGTGTTATAATGATTGAGTACAATTATTGAACGACGACCAAATAAACTTTTAGCAGGACAGACAGATACAGCTAAAATGTAAGAACATTAGAAATGGGAGGAGCAAGATCATGAAGTTTAAAAAAATTTTGCTGATTTGCTGCGCTGCTTTGGCTGCTTTTTCGGTAAGCACAAGCGTTGCTCGTCAGGCAACTGTTGATGTAAGCGCTGCGGAACGCAAAGTAAAGAGCATCTTTGACGGCGGCACTTACACTATTGACCCTAAATTTGCCGATTACACCATAGAAAACGGTAACGATGTTTCGGTATGGCAGGGCAACATAAACTGGGCAGGTCTGAAGAAGGGCGGAACGCAGTTTGCCTTTATAAGGCTGGGCTACAGAGGTACATCGCCTGACGGAGGCATTTACATCGATGACAAGTTTGAAACAAACATAAAAAATGCTACTGCCGCAGGAGTACCGGTAGGAGTATACTTCTTCTCGCAGGCGATAACGGAAGCTGAGGCTAAGGCTGAGGCGGAATACTGCATTGCAAAACTTAAAAATCACAAGATAGACCTGCCGATAATAATGGACTTTGAATACAGATGGATAGACGGCGCTCATGGCGGCAGGCTGTATGATGCGCATCTTTCAAAAGACAAGACTACAAAGGTAATAAATGCTTTTCTTGACACCTGCACTAACGCAGGCTACGAAGGTATGCTGTATGCAAACATGAACACGCTTACCGAATGTATGAACGCAAGCCAGATAGCGAACAAGCATCAGATATGGCTGGCACACTACACCTCGAAAACTACATATGCAGGCAGCTATCAGTACTGGCAGTACAGCGATACGGGAAGCAGCAAAAGTGTTGAAAGCGAATATATTGACTGCGATTTCAGGTTCGTTCCGAATAAAGTAACTGCACTGGCGTTTGAAAAGTCAAGTATTGAATTGAAGGTAGGCGCGAGTATCGGATACACGGTAAACGAAACGCCGAAATATAATTATGATACGATAACGGTAACTTCGTCAGACCCTGCGGTGGCGTGTGTTATTGACGGCAAGGTATACGGTGTAAGCCGCGGCACTGCAACTATTACAGCAAAATCAAAGGGCAATAAAACTGCCGTATGCAAAGTGACAGTGAAAGAACCGCTGAGCAATTACACGGTAAATATCTCCGACAGCCCTGTTTACAATGCAAATGAAATAAAGCCGCAGATAAGCGTATCTAAAGAGACCGCGGTTTCGGGTACTGTTAAAGCAAAGGGAAGTATATATTCGCAGCCCTCGACCAAGTCCTCTGTTGCGGCAGGCGTTGCTAAAAATGAAAAGATCCAGCTGGGCGGAACTGTGACTATTTCTTCAGCAAAATTCTATTACGCGGTAAATTCAGCCGGCAAAAAAGGTTTTATTCCGGCGACGAACGTTACAACAGAAAACGACACTATAACGCTGGATGCCGAAAAAGAGATCAAGGCAGAATATTCAAACAACATAAACGCAGGCACTGCGACGGTAACAGTTACGCCTGTGTCAGATACTCTGTCGGGAAGCGTTAGCAAAGAATTTACCATTGCCCCGTGCTCTATCGGATCTTGCACAGCAGCGAAGCTTTTGCCGCAGCAATACACCGGCAGCGCGCTTGTGCCGAATGTAAAACTATACTTTGGCGAGCGGCGACTTACACGCGGTATAGACTACACGCTTTCTTACAGCAATAACGTTGATATAGGCACTGCTAAGATAACCGCATCAGGCATTGGCAATTTCAGCGGAAGTATAGATATTGAATTTGAAATAGTAAAAGAAGGCGGACAGATAGAAACACAGCAGGAGATAGGCGGAATAACCATAAGCGGCATTGACGGCATTGGTGCAAACATTACCGATGTGAGCATAACTTTCGTGAGTGATGACGGCGCGGAATATGATGCTTTGGTAGATGACGACGGCAGGATAATGCTGGAAACTCTGCCGGCAGGAAAATACACGGCGACTGTTGCTCTTAAAAACTGCGCGCCGAGAGTTTATGAAATTGAGGTCACAAATTCAAACCCTGCCCAGCTTAACGCGAAGCTTAATCTGTATGGAGATGTTACGGGCGACGGCGAGATTGACCTGCTTGATTATCTGCGTGTGAACGCATTGATAAGACACACTATAGAACTTGACGATTATTCCATAGCTACGGCTGATGTAACAAAGGACGGAGATGTCGATCTGCTTGATTATCTTCGCATAAATGCTCACATAAGGCAGATACAAATGCTGTGGTAATTCAAAATTATAAAATATGTGTAGGTGAATAACAATGATAAAGAAAATTATTGCGCTGGCTGCCGTTATGTTTGCTGCCATGATACCTGTTATTTCCCGGGCAGAAACAGCTTACGCGGCAGGCGGAG
>CANRPG010000162.1 GCA_947632425.1 uncultured Clostridia bacterium
TCGCCCACCTTGCCGCAGGCGTTTTTCAGCTCGTTGTTCGCGGCGGTGATGTTGTTTCTGCCTTTGTATATATCAATGCCCGTAACATAAAAAATAAGCACTGTGCTTTCGGGCAGGTCGCCTATCGTTTCTTTAAGATACGCCATATCGTCTTTTGAGAGACTGTCGCAGTCGGGGTCGTTTACGGTAACTACCACCTTTTCAGAAAAGCACGGCAGCATATTGCAGCACTCCCACAGTTCTCTCACCGAAAGCTTTCTGCCATCCAGCTTGTAAAAGTCAAGGCTTGTTTCGTCTTTGCCTGCAAGCTTTGTTATCAGTCTTTCCGCAAAAGACTGCACCGCGGCTGTATCTTTTCCATAAAAATAATACACCTTTTCAATATTGCCTGCGCGTATCTTTTTTGCAAGCTCTGTCTCACTCGTCTGAAAAGCCATCACTCAGCCTCCTGTATACCGTTTTTCCGTCCTCATAAACATATATTACATATGCGCCGCCGTCTAGCGCTATGCCGTCTTTGCTTATCGTAAAACACTGACTGCCGCTGCCGAAGGTAACACCCTCTCCGCCTATCGTCACGTCTGTCTTTCCCACTATGAAATACTCTGCAAACTGCGGATATGCAGTCGTTGTGTCCTCCAGATCGTAAAAGCCGCTGACCTTTCGCACGTCCTTGCTGATACACAGCCTTGCAGCGCTCTGCGTAAGCTCGCCCTCGCCGGAGATATTCACAACGGCGCACTCGCTGCCTAAAACTATAACAGCCATTTCGCTGCCTTTGTATTTTATAGAGTATATCCGCAAAACATCTTTCAGCATTATGTAATTTACTGCGCATGCCAGCACAAAGCACACAAACGAAGTTGCCGCTATTGCCACCGAATGTTTATCTATCTTCCTTCTGAAAATTATAAACAACGCCGCGAAAGCCCAGCACAGCAAAGCCGCAGTTTTAACGCTTTTATAGCCTATGCCTACAGATGAAAACGGCAGCGATGCCAAGAAGCGCGATATACCGATAAGCTTTTTTGCCACTGCGCCTGCAACATACAGCGGAAAAGTTATTATACCGCCTGTAAACATAACAGCCGCAGCAAGGGTTAAAGACAGCGTGAACAGCGGTGCAAGCAGCATATTCGTTACCGCCGCAATAAGCGATACTTCGTCAAAAAACATTATGTTCAGCGGCAGTGTTACCACAGATACAGTTGCCGCAAACATAAAGCTTTTTGCAAGCGCAGAATATGCACCCAGTTTATATGTCTTTACCGCTCTTACAGCCTTTGGCGCAGCCACGCCGAACGAAAACGCTCCTCCTGCCGACAAAAGCAGCGATGCGCTTCTTATGGCATACGGCTTTGATACGGTCATTATCATAACGCTTATAAGTATGGCAGTAAGGCAGTCGTAACGCCTGTTGAATATTTTCGCTGTGTTCATTATGCTCATCATCAGCGCAGCGCGTATTACAGAGACCGAGCCGCCTGCGAACACCACGAACATTATAATTACCGCCTGCGCAATGGCAAATTTCACGCGGCTGCTAAAGCTCATAAGATCAAGCAGCCACATCACGGCAAAAGTTATAACAACAAGGTGCATACCCGAAACGCTGAATATATGCCCTATCCCTGCGCGGTACAAAGCAGTCTGCAAGCCGCCGTCCAGCTGAGACTTATCACCGCACAGCATGGCAGCCAGAAATGCGCCCTCATCACCCGGCAAAGTTTCGGTAATTATATCAAACACCCTGTCGCGGTAGGCAAGAATAACTTTTGCAAGCGAAAAGCCGCCATTTCTTACAGAAAGCACCTTTGCATACTCGCCCTGCAAAAGCTGACCCTTCGGCGCAGAATACTTTTCGGAAAGATATTTCACGCTGTCGGTAATGCGTACCACCTTTGCCTGCAAAGTTACCGTGTCGCCGTACTGCGCGTCAATATCCCCCGTATAGAAAGATATGTCGGTAGCATAGCCGCCGACATCTCCCCGAAGCGTTAGCGAATACATACTGTCGCCCAGATCATCCGCCTCACGCACTTTGCCTGTAAAAACTATCTCACTGCCGTCATAAGCCGTTATGGTTCTGTACTCGTTTGCAAGATACGAAGCATACAGTCCCAAAGCGAAAACAAACGCCGCAGTTATAACAAAGCAGTATCTCTCATCAAAGAAATGCGCCGCAATAAATCCTGCAAAAGCCGCCGCAAACATTATAACGCAGCACTGCGCGGCACTCGCCCACGATGCTATGAACAGTCCGCTGACATATGCCGTACCGACAACAACAGTTTTGCGTATCATCGGTCTGTTTGCCGTCGTCATGCCGCACATCTCCCAAAAGCTGCTCTGCCCTGCTTTACTGCTCCTTCCAGCCAAGCTTCCTTCCTGCAATAAGATGAAAATGAATATGGAACACCGTCTGTCCTGCATCTTCGCCGCAGTTTGAAGCTATCCTGAATCCGCCCGTCAGACCAAGCTCCTTTGAAAGCTTTGCAGCTACCTCGTATATGTGCGATATCACCGCGCTGTTGCTCTCGTCAATATCCTCCAGCTTTGCAATATGCTGTTTGGGTATTATAAGTATATGCACGGGTGCTATCGGGTCTATATCCTTGAAAGCATACACCGTGTCGTCCTCGTATACTTTCGTCGAGGGTATCTCGCCTTTGATTATCTTACAAAAAATGCAGTCGCTCATTTTTATCTCTCCCTATCCGTTTATTATGTTTGTAAGTATTCCGTCAAACGCGTGAAGCGCTTCGTCTATCTTGTTTATGTCGCCTATGCCTGCCATAGCCATGTCGGGACGTCCGCCGCCCTTACCGCCTGTTACTGCGGCAGCCTCTCTTACAAGTTTGCCTGCGTTCGCGCCCATTTCGACTGCCTTTTTGGAGCAGGCACACATAAACTTGGGCTTCTCGTCAGCAGTGCCAGCCATAAGCAGCACGAACGGCTCGTCTATCGTCTTTACGCCCTCGGCAAGATTATCATACATATCAGAGCCAACGTTGGTCATCATATTTGCCATGACTTTTATACCGCAAACCTCGCGGCAGTTCTTTATCATATCGGCAAAAATACCGTCGGCTATCTTCTTTTTAAGGCTCTCTGCTACCCTTTCAAGGCTCTTGTTTTCTTCAAGAACGCCCATTATCCTGTCTGCAAGGTGATTGGGATCGCTCAGTTTGAGAATAGTAGCAGCCTCTTTCACTCTGCCGTTTATCTCGTCAAATATCTTCAGAACGCCCATGCCTGTAACGCCCTCGATACGTCTAACGCCGGCAGCTACAGAGCTTTCGGAAACTATCTTGAAAAGACCTGCCCTTGCGGTGTTGTCAAGGTGTGTGCCGCCGCAGAACTCGGTAGAAAAGCCGTCCTCAACGCTTACAACTCTTACCACTTTGCCGTACTTTTCGCCGAACAGAGCTATTGCGCCCTTTTCCCTCGCTTCCTCAATAGGAAGCTCCTGCGTTCTGACTTGCACGCCTTTAAGTATCTCTTCATTTACAAGCCTTTCAACCTGTGCAAGTTCATCGGGCGTTACCGCGCTGAAATGCGAAAAGTCAAACCTGCATCTGTAGGGGTCAACATAAGAACCTGCCTGGTGAACATGGTCGCCCAGCACCTTTCTCAGCGCCGCTTGCAGCAGATGGCAGCAGGTGTGGTTCCTCTCGGTTGCAAGTCTGAGCTCCTCATCTACCTGAGCCAGCACTTCATCACCTGCGAAAAAGCTTCCGCTCTCAACAATGCACTCGCTGACAAACTGACCCGTAGTAGCTTTCTTAGTGTCCAGCACTCTCATAACGCTGTCGCCCGACTTTATAACGCCCTTGTCGCCTACCTGACCGCCCATTTCCGCATAGAACGCGAAAGTATATCATAACCCACAAATTTTGTGGTGTAGCCCGATACCGCATTCATCGAAGCTTCGTCCCAGCCGCCCTTGAACGCCTGATTTGCCCTTGCTGTCTGCTTTTGTATCAGCATAAGCTCCTTGAAACGCTCCTCGTCAAGCGAGAGGTTCTTTTCTTCCAGTATCTCTTTTGTAAGGTCAAGCGGAAAACCGTAAGTGTCGTGCAGCTTGAAAGCATCGTCGCCGCTTAGTATTCCGTCATTGCCTATACCCTCTATAAGCTCTGCCAGCAGCGCAGTGCCTTTTTCAATGGTCTTGTTAAAGCTCTCCTCCTCGGTGGAGATGACCTTCTTTATATACTCTCTTTTTTCTTCAAGCTCGGGGTAGGCATTTTTGTTCTCGTCAATTACCTGATCTACCACCTGTGCAAAGAACGGCTTTGTGTTGCCCAGCAGTCTGCCGTGACGTGCCGCCCTTCTTATAAGTCTGCGAAGAACATATCCCCTTCCCTCGTTTGAAGGTCTTACGCCGTCGCCGACCATAAACGTTGCAGCCCTTGCGTGGTCGGTAATAACGCGTATAGAAATATCGTCGTTTGCGTTTTCGCCGTACTTCTTGCCGCAGACTTCGCTTATCCTCTTTATAATGTTCTGTATGGTGTCGACCTCGAACATATTGTCAACGCCCTGCATAACGCAGGCAA
>CANRPG010000163.1 GCA_947632425.1 uncultured Clostridia bacterium
GGCGAGCCGTTTTTGTCTGTAACCACAGATTCAACGGTAACTTCTTCATCTGTATAGCCCGTGTTCTCGACATCTGTATGAATATTCACGTTCCAGTCGGTATCGCTCGTTTTTTCGGTCTTTACGAAAACCCCATACTGAGCGGTGTGGCATTTGTCTTTAACGGTAAGGTCAACATGGCGGTATATGCCAGCGCCCTCATACCACCAGCCTTCCCAGCCGGTCGCATCTACAAAAACTGCCAGAATATTCGGTTCTTTTCCAAAGTGTGCCCTGTCGGTTATGTCTATAGTAAAAGGCGCATATGCGGTATAATTTCTGCCAAGAACAGAGCCGTTGAAATACACAGTGGCATCTTTTGCAACGCCCTCGAATGTTATCAGCAATTGTTTTCCGTCAAAACTCTCGTCAAGATAGAACACCCTTCTGTACCACGCGCTGCCCTTTGGCTTAAACCCCCACGAGCCTACGCCGTGTTCATCGAAAGGCAGTTTTACCGACCAGTCATGCGGCAGGTCTACCTTTTCCCAGTCGGTCGAATTGAACGCGCTTTCGGCAGCGCCCCTGGCAGAGCCTGCTTTTGCTCTGTTGTAAATATCGCAGTGGGCGCTGTCTATGCCCTCGTCTTTGCCGCCAAGTCTGAATGACCAGCCTTTATCCAGTGAATACACTTTTCTAGAACTTGCCATGCTTTGTCTCCTCCATTATGAATTTGCCCACTTCACATTCAAAGTGGGCACAAAAACTTATTCATCTTTGGGTCTGTTTTTGCCTGCGTTTCTTACCGCCTGCTTTTGCTCTCTTATCTCGTTAAGGCTCTTTACAAGCGATCTCTCGGCGGCATCTAAAGTATATGCAATATTATCAGCCATTGCAGCCTTTATCTCTTTATCCATATTGCGCGCCTTTGCAAGAATGTCATTAGCCTGCTCTCTTGCCTGCTTGGTTATAGCATCGTTGGCAACAAGAATTTTTGCCCTGTTCTCGGCCGAGGCTATGATATCCTCGGCTTTTTTGTTTGCATCGGCAATTATTTTAGAGCGGTCTGCAAGGGTTTCCTTTGCCCTTTTTACTTCGGTAGGTATATTGTACCTCAGGTTATCGATAAATTCGCGCATCTTGTCTACCTCTATCATAGCTTTCTTGCTTGAAAAAGGCACGGCAGGGGCGTTATCGAGCATATCTTCCATAAGGTCAAGTATTTCATCGATCTTCATATCCATCTTCTCCTTAAAGTGTGATGTCCGTTTTTTATCTATATAAAATGTCCGCAAGGAACATGAATGTTCAGATCTTTCTCAGGCGCGACTTTATCATGTCGTGTATCTGCGGCGGAACGAACGTGCTTATATCGCCGCCGAGGCGAGCTATCTCTTTTACAAGGCTGGAGCTCATATACATATTCTCCTGACTTGTGGTAAGGAACACCGTTTCGGCATCGGGGTAGAGCTTTTTGTTTGCCAGCGCCATTGAAAACTCATACTCAAAGTCTGTAACGGCGCGCAGACCCTTGACTATTGCCGTTGCCTGCCGCTCTTTTAGATAGTCCGCCAGCAGTCCGTCCCAGCAGTCGGCAACAACGTTGTCCCAGCACCTCACGACGGCGTGTATCATATCAAGTCTTTCGTCAATAGTGAACGACGGCTTTTTCTGCGAATTGAACGAAACCAGCACTATCACCTTGTCAAAAAGCATAGACGCCCTTTCAATAATATCAAGGTGACCATAGGTTATCGGGTCAAAGCTGCCCGGGCATACCGCTATCTTCCTCATTCACTTCCGCCTCCGTCGCTTGCCGCAGTTTTATATACTGTCAAAGCAATTTTTCCGTATTTATATGTTCTGTACTTTTTTAAATCTCCATATTCTTCCGAAAGCTGCAAGCCTTTTTCATGCTCGCACACCACAGTGCCGCCCTCGTTTATATGCCCATTCAGCAGCGGCAGAACTTTTTCAAGCGTGCCGTGGTTATAAGGCGGGTCTAGCAGAGCAATATCAAACCTCTCCACCGCAGTATTTACAAAAGAGAACGCATCGCCGTTTATCACCTTGCAGCGGTCTTGAAAACCGCAAGCCGAGATATTCTTCCTGACTATCTCTACAGCTTCTCTGCTGCTGTCAACAAACACGCAGCCTTTTGCGCCGCGGCTTACAGCTTCTATACCCAGCTGACCGCTCCCTGCGAACAGGTCAAGCACATCTGCCCCTGCAACTTCAAACTGTATTATAGAAAATATCGCTTCTTTCACCATATCGGTGGTAGGGCGCGTAATATCCTCACCGCTGAGCGCGCAAAGTTTCTTGCCTCTCGCCTCTCCCGTAATAACTCTCATAGAAATCGGAAGTTCCTTTCAAAAAAGTCCATATAAAAATATTATAATACATTTTTTGCCGTTTGTCTATACGCATTTTAACAAAATAAGCAGCCCCAACTTGGCTAAAAGCACGAAAAAAGCCGTCCAACCACCCGTTTTGGGGAGCTGAAACAGCTTTTTGGCACATTTTACTTCTGCAAATATTTTTTTAGATACATACCCGTATACGACTTTTTGCACTTTGCTATCTTCTCGGGCGTGCCTGTGGCTACCACCGTGCCGCCTTTATCGCCGCCCTCGGGGCCCATATCTATGATATAGTCTGCGGTCTTTATGACGTCAAGGTTGTGCTCTATAACAAGAATGGTATTGCCGCCGTCGCAAAGCCTTTGCAGGACATCTATAAGCTTGTGCACATCGGCAGAATGAAGTCCCGTTGTTGGCTCATCAAGTATATAGAATGTTCTGCCCGTCTGCCGCTTTGAAAGCTCGGTGGCAAGCTTTACCCTCTGCGCCTCGCCGCCCGAAAGCGTTGTTGCAGGCTGACCTATTTTAATATACCCAAGACCTACATCATAGAGCGTTTTCAGCCTGCGGTATATCTTCTCATGGCTGCTGAAAAACTCCATGCCCTCTTCAACGGTCATCTCCAGAACATCATAAATATTCTTGCCTTTGAAGCGCACCTCCAGCGTTTCGCGGTTGAAGCGTTTGCCGTGGCACACGTCGCAGGGGACATACACATCGGGCAAAAAGTGCATTTCTATCTTTATTATGCCGTCGCCCTGACAAGCCTCACACCTGCCGCCGCGCACGTTGAAAGAGAACCTGCCCGGCCCGTAACCGCGCATTTTTGCGTCTGCGGTGTTGGCGTAAAGGTCGCGTATATCGTTGAATACGCCGGTATACGTTGCAGGGTTTGAACGCGGCGTTCTGCCTATGGGCGACTGGTCTATGCATATGACCTTGTCAAGGTGCTCAACGCCCTCTATATCGTCAAAATCGCCCGAGCGTATGCGCGAACGATTGAGCCTGCCTGCAAGCTCTTTATAGATTATCTCATTAACAAGGCTTGATTTTCCGCTGCCCGAAACGCCCGTTACCGCCGTGAACGTGCCAAGCGGTATATCTACCGTGATATTTTTAAGATTGTTCTGCCGCGCGCCCTTTACGGTGAGCACCTCGCCGCTGCCCTTTCTTCTCTCTTTGGGAACGGGTATTTTTATCTCGCCGCTGAGGTACTTGCCAGTTATCGACTCGGGGCATTTTATTATATCTTCAACCGTGCCGCTTGCGACTATATTGCCTCCGTGAACGCCGGGCCCGGGGCCTATATCTACAATAAAATCGGCGCTGCGCATGGTGTCCTCGTCGTGCTCTACGACTATCAGGGTGTTGCCTATATCACGCAGGCGTTTGAGCGTTGCTATGAGCTTGTCGTTATCCCTCTGGTGCAGACCTATCGACGGTTCATCAAGTATATACAGCACGCCGACCAGCGATGACCCTATCTGCGTTGCAAGGCGTATGCGCTGGCTCTCGCCGCCCGAAAGCGTGCCTGCCGAGCGCGACAAGGTGAGATATTCAAGACCCACGCTTTTCAGAAAGCCGAGCCGCGAGCGTATCTCTTTTATTATCCTCTCGCCTATTATCGTTTCTTTTTCGTTGAGCTTCAGTTCCTCGAAGAACCTGTCGGCGTCTACCACCGACATATCCGTAAGCTGCGCGATATTCACGCCGCCCACCGTTACCGAAAGGCTTTCAGGGCGCAGTCTTTTGCCGTGGCAGGCGGAGCAGTTTTCCTCGCTCATACAGGTCTCTATATCGGCTTTTGAATAGTCGCTTGCCGACTCTGCATATCTTCTTTCAAGGTTGGGTATTATGCCCTCGAAGTCAGCCTCATATCTGCTTGTACCGAAGCCCGTTTTACGCTCAAGTTTCAGCTTCTCGCCGTTTGTGCCGTACAGAAAAATATCCACCTTATCCTGCGGGATATCTTTCACGGGAGTATTAAGGTCAACGCCATATTTTTTTGAGATACCCTGAAAATACATCATCGCTATCGAGCCGTCATCGAGGTTGTTCCAGCCGTTGGCTTTGATAGCGCCCTCCATAATAGACAAGTTCTTGTTGGGGATTATAAGCTCGGGGTCTATCTTTTTATATACGCCCAGACCCGTACACTTGGGGCAAGCGCCGA
>CANRPG010000164.1 GCA_947632425.1 uncultured Clostridia bacterium
CGAGAACGGAAACTTCATCTGGCCGGGATTTGGCGACAACATGAGAGTTCTTGACTGGATAATCAAGCGCTGCGAGGACAAGGTAGATGCCGTTGAAACTGCTATAGGCTATCTGCCCAAGCCCGAGGATATAAACCTCACCGGCATTGAGGACGAAGTAACGCCCGAGATAATGGATAAGCTGCTTCTGGTTGACAAAGATCTGTGGACAAAGGAAATTGCCGAAATGCGCAGATACTACAAAGAGGATATTGCCGATAAGGGCGGCAGGATCCCCAAGGAGCTGTGGGAACAGCTTGACAGGATAGAAGCTAACCTCAACAAATAAATACACAAACATGAAAACGCTCTCTGAGAATATCGGAGGGCGTTTTTTGTTTATGTATACAAATTTTAGGCGGCAAATTTGTACATTTCGCCGATTTTCAAATTTTTTTGTAACATTTTGACCTCTTGGCGCGATACATATTACAGAAGCAAAAATTTATGGGGGAGGTATGCTCACCCGTAAGTTAAACAAAGGAGGTATAAATATGTTTAGAATGATACGAAAAAACTTGAAAAACCAGTACACAAAGCAAACGCTGCTTGCCCTGCTTATGCTTGTGAACATTGCTGTTACCGCGCTGGTGATATGCTTTGCCTATGGTATCTACTATGATTTTGCCATAAAGGCTGACAGCGGAATGGCTGAGTACAACAGCAAGTGGTTAAGCATATGCGCGCCCATAGGCGATGTTTCACATGCGCTTGAGCTTGACCAAAAAGACGGATGGGATACTACAGAATACTACACAGATGAAAATGTAACAGCGCCGCAGCTGGTAGATTTTATCAGGACTATGCCCGACGAGCTGAGACAAAACCTTGACTGGTTTGACGTCAGTGTTACAGCGATGAGCTCTCTGCATTACCACAACACAAGCACCGCTGATTATGCAGAGAATACCGGTACGGGCAGCGGCCCTATCAACATTGTGCCCGACGACCCTTCGGACAACGACGAGCCATATTACGGTATTTTCCATTTCAGATATAATTTCAAAGACGATAAAATAATACCGTATGAAACAACGGCAACCGATGACATACCCGTATTTACCGATGATGAGTGCAACAACGGAACGGATTTTATATATGTGAACCAAAACCGTATCAGTGAAGATGAGGATAAGAATGTTGAGCCTAATCATCCGTCAGTGATGCGCAATATACCGGAGGGCACCGAAACGGCTGTTATAGGCGGCAAAGAATATAAAATAACATATTTTCCGCGCAAAAATCACAGCCGCGGCAGCGATGATATACAGATACCGCTGACTTCATTTTCAGACGAGGCGATACTTGTGGGTGAGCGATACAGGAACAACGACAGCAGCCGCAGTCTGTTTTTTGAAGAAGCCGACAACGACCCTGCACAGTTTATGGATATATACTTCACAAAGCCGCTGACGAGAGATCAGTTCAATCTGCTCACAAAGCACATACACGAAAAGCTGGGAGACAGCTATTACATACCCGATGTTACGCTGCTGGAAGAACACGAAATGCAGATGCTGCGAACGGTTGCTGCTATTGCCGTGCTTATTGCTCTGCTGGCGGCGATAGATGTGGCTATACTCTACAGGTATATGCTCGAAAAGCGTTCGGGTCAGCTGGCGATAATGAGGATATGCGGCTGCTCGAAGGGCAAGGCTATTGCTGCATACGTTATAGAAAATATTATAATAAATGCGCCTGTTTTCGCGCTTTCAGAGCTTGCGTATCACAAGCTTATTCTGCCGCACCTGAAAGGGCTTTACCCCACTATGGAAGAGCGATACACGCTTAAAGGCTACGCGCTTATATTTATATGGTATATAGTTATATCGCTTATAGTAATGCTTGCACTTGTTATATACACGGTACACAGGCACAGCCTTATCCAGCTTAAAAACAGCAGCCGCAGCGTCAGAAAATTCGGCATGATGAAAGTTTTCGAGATACTACAGCTTTCGGTAGTGCTGGGCATAATCGTACTGGCGGTATCTTCTGCTCTGGCAAGATATGATACATACAGACCGATAGAAAAACTTTTGCAGGGCAACGGCTATGTTTTAGATCCATACGGCAACAACGGCAAAACGCTGTCAGACGACTTGCCGGGGATCAAGGTCAGCTCAATTACCGCCGGAGGATCGTTTATAAAAGGCGAGGACGGCTATGGCATAAGCATGGACAGCATAGCTATATCCGGCAGCTATGTTACAGACTACTCACCCATTATGGAGGAGGGCGTATGGCTTTCTCAGTGCACAGATATGTACAAAGAAACAGGCTATATACCCGTGGTGCTGGGCTGGTGTGACGGCAGATATAATCTGGGCGATGTTTTCACAATGACATACGGCTTTGACTACGACGCGAACGGTAACCCTGCAAGGACTTTAGATGCAAAATACAAGGTAGTTGGCATTATGCAGAACAATCAGTACGTTCTGGGCTGCCAGGGCTTGCCGTTCGTCAGCGATGAGGACTTAGACTTTCGCGCTATGGCGCAGCTTTACGACTACAATACTAACGAGAGGATCTTTGCAGTAACGCTGGCTGATGATTCGGCTGCGCTGTTCGGCAGAGAGAATGATGTTCTTGTTGCATACCAGCTGGCGGACTACAACGACAAGACGTATGAAGAATATCTTAACGCGGCTTCAAAAATTAAAGGCAAAAACAAATACATATACTACTCGTTTGAAGAAATGCGTGAAAGAAGTTTAAGATACGTTTTCAGCTACATACTAACGCTTATGCCTGTTGCGGTGTGCATCTTCCTGCTGATGATAATTTCTGCAATATCGGTAAACGCGATATACACCAAACGCCAGCTTAGAAACTACGCTATTTTCTACATATGCGGCGCACGGTGGCGCTCATGCGCGCTGAAGAGCCTGAAAAACGAGCTTGTTACCTGCGGTTTTGCTTCTGCTATCACGGCGGCGGTTCTGATAATAGGCAAGTACACATTCTTAAAGAAAATGCTTGTTTCATTCGGTTTGCCGCAGCTGGGGCTTTGCGCGGCTGTGATAGTTTTGTACCTCGCGCTTTCGGTAATAATGCCGCTGTGCATAATAGGCTCGTCTCAGCCGAAAGACGTACTTAAAGAAGAATAGCCGCCTGTCGCTTTATGCGCTGTGGCTTTTATATAAAAAATCAAGGGGCTGCTTTAATTGCAGTCCCTTGGTTTATCAACCGTTTGTAACGAACGTATCGTAAATACTTTGCGTGGCGGTCTCGAAGTCCTCCTCATGCACGCCGACTATTATATTAAGCTCGCTCGAGCCCTGGTCTATCATGTTTACGTTTACCCTTGCATCTGCCAGAGCGGAGAATATCTTGCCTGCCGTACCGCGAGTTGACTTCATTCCCCTGCCCACTATGGCGATAAGCGCAAGACCCGTTTCAATAACTATGCTGTCGGGCTTGCAGTTGCGGTGTATGCCTGCTAAAACTTCCTGCTCAGCCGCGCCGAACTCCTCCTGATGAACGATAACGGTCATGGTATCTATACCCGAGGGCATATGCTCAAAGCTTATGCCGTTTTTCTCGAAAACTTCAAGCACGCGCCTGCCGAAGCCGAGCTCTGAGTTCATCATATCTTTTTCAATGCTGATAGATGTAAAGCCCTTTTTGCCTGCTATGCCGGTTATCGTGTAGTTTGACTTCTGCGAGGTGCTTTCAACTATCATGGTGCCCTGATCTTCGGGGGCGTTGGTGTTCTTTATATTTATAGGTATGCCTGCCTTGCGCACGGGGAAAATAGCATCCTCGTGCAAAACTCCTGCGCCCATATACGATAGCTCCCGAAGCTCTTTGTATGTGATAACTTTGATAGTCTCGGGGTCTTCGACTATTCTCGGGTCTGCTATCATAAAGCCCGAAACGTCAGTCCAGTTTTCATACAGATCTGCATTGCATGAAGCCGCTACTATCGAGCCCGTAACGTCAGAGCCGCCGCGCGAAAATGTTTTTATAGTATCGTTGGGCATTGAGCCGTAAAAGCCGGGAATTACAGCTCTTTCGGTATTTTCAAGACGTTCGCCGAGAGCCTTGTATGTTCTCTTGCCGTCAAATCTGCCGTAGTCGTCAAAGAAAATAGTATCGGCAGGATCGATAAAATCATAGCCGAGATAGTTTGCAAGCACAAGCCCGTTGAGGTACTCGCCGCGCGATGCAGCATAGTCTCTGCCTGCCTTGCCTATAAAGCATGAGCGTATTATATCAAACTCCTTGTCAAGCGAGAGGTCAAGCTCCAATCCCTCGATTATCTCGATATAACGCTGTTTTATCGCCGCAAACTGCTCGTCAAACGGCTTGCCCTTAGCCGCCAAGTCATAGCAGGCATACAGCATATCTGTAACTTTTGTATCTTCCTTGCTCCTCTTGCCGGGTGCAGAGGGCACAACATATCTTCTTGAATCGTCGGCGTGGATTATATCCGCTACCTTTTTGAACTGCTTCGCGC
>CANRPG010000165.1 GCA_947632425.1 uncultured Clostridia bacterium
CGTTGCCGATAATGCTGGTGGTATGGTCATAAAACACGCCCGACGGCAGGGTATGCAGAGCAAATTTGCCATAGTGATTGACTATTGTATGACCTGCGTTCGCGCCACCCTGAAACCTTACGACTATATCAGACTGCTGCGCCATCATGTCGGTTATTTTGCCTTTACCTTCGTCGCCCCAGTTAGCGCCTACTATTGCCTTTACCATGATATTTTCCCCTTTCGGTACTTACAAATTTGGATTTTTGCCTTTTTAATTATATCACATTGAATATCATAAGTAAAATATATATAATTTATAGAAAGCATAAGCGCAGATTATGTAAAGTGCTTTGAAAGAAAAAACAGTTGCAATTATTTCGCATATGTTATATAATTATAATAGTATATCATTATATTAAAAAGTCTGGGGGGAGCAATGTGGTTCCGTTTCTTATCGTCGCGGCGATAGTTATTGTTACTGTTATCATTGAAAACAGTCGGCTTACGGTTTCTAAATACCGCGTGACGTGCAGAAGTCTGCCGAGAGAGTTCCGCGGTTTTCGCATATTGCAGCTATCTGACCTGCATGGCAGACGTTTCGGCAAAGACCACGAAAAGCTTCTTGACAAAATAAGACCCCTTCACCCGGACATAATATTCATAACGGGCGACCTTATAGACCGCAAAGAACGCAGGGCGAACCAAAAGATAGAGCTTGTGAAAAAGCTTTTGAAAATAGCGCCTGTTTACATATCTCTGGGAAATCACGAAGTTGACAGCAGAAGCAAGGCGCAGCCTGTACTAGACGAAATGGCGCGAATGGGCGCGCATGTACTTATAAACGGCAAGGAGCGTTTATACCGCGGCTACAGCGAGATAGACATATACGGCTTGGCTCTGCCCTCGTATTTTTACAGGAACGACGACGGAAGCTATGA
This sequence comes from uncultured Clostridia bacterium, assembly GCA_947632425.1. Taxonomy (GTDB): domain Bacteria; phylum Bacillota; class Clostridia; order Oscillospirales; family Ruminococcaceae; genus UBA7477. Next base: position 921 of record CANRPG010000165.1, read on the forward strand.
CAATCTGCCGCCTGTAACGCGCGCGGAAGTTGAGGAGCTTTGCGGCAAGAATGACGAGAATGTGTTCAGCATACTTCTGGCGCACTCCCCTATCCCGTTTGAGGAATACGAAAAATGGGGCGCGGATCTTATCTTTTCGGGGCATATGCATGGCGGCATAATTCGCATACCCTTTACGGAAAAAGGACTGCTATCGCCCGAACGTGTATTTTTCCCGCAATTTACATACGGCATATACAGAAAATTCGGCGCATACATGATAGTATCACGGGGACTTGGAAAATTCAGACTTTTCAACCCTGCCGAGATAGTTCTTGTAAGTCTGAAATAACGGAAAGGAGCTTTGAGAAATGCTTGCGGTAAATGAACGGCTACCCTATCTTCGCGGCAAGACCTCGAAGCTTTCTTCGCGCCCGGGCTGCTACATTATGAAAAACGAGGGCGGAAAGATAATATACATCGGCAAGGCGAAGAACCTTAAAAACAGGGTATCGAGCTATTTTCGCAAAGATGCGGATCACCTGCCAAAAGTGGCGAAAATGGTATCTAACGTATATGATTACGACTTTATTATAACCGACAGCGAATTTGAAGCGCTGGTGCTGGAATGTTCGCTTATAAAGCAATACAAGCCGAAGTACAACATACTTCTGAAAGACGACAAGGGCTACAGCTATATCAAGATAACTCAGGGAGATTTTCCGCGGCTGCAATGCGCTTTGCAAAAGTATGACGACGGGGCGAGGTACATCGGGCCCTACACAAGCTCATACGCGGTAAAGCAAGCTGTGAACGAGGCTAACAGGGTATTTCGGCTGCCCGACTGCCACAAAAAGTTTCCCGAAGATTTCGGCAAGGGCAGACCATGCCTTAACTTTCACATAAACAAGTGCATGGGTGTCTGCCGCGGCTGCATAAGCAAGGAAGAATACGCAGGAATTATTGACAGCGCAATTGACCTTATTGTGAACGGCTCGGAAGCCTCGGTGGAGCAGATGACGGAAGATATGCTGAAAGCTGCTGAGAACCTTGAATTTGAAAAGGCGGCGCGTCTGCGTGATATGATAAACGCGCTTAGCAAAACCACGATGGAGCAGAAGATAATTGACGAGGACAGAAAGGACTGCGACGTTATTGCGGCGGCGGTAATGAACGAAAACGCCTGCATAAGCGTTGTTATGTACCGCGGCGGCAGGCTGTTTGACAAGGCGAGCTTTTTTATGAAAGAGCAGGATAACACCGCTGAGATGCGCGAGGAATTTATAATGCAGTATTATTCGGTGCGCGATTATGTGCCGAAGAACATTTTTGTTGACATGGAGCTGGAAGATGCTGAAAATATAACGCAGTTTCTGAAAATGAGGTGTGAGCATGCGGTGAGCATTGCCTGCCCCAAACGAGGCGAAATGCTGAAACTTGTGGAGCTCTCGCGCAGCAATGCTTCGGAATATCTTTCTATAAATGTAGGGCGCACAGGCAAAGAGATAGTGGCTTTGGACGAGCTGGCAAAGGCGCTTGATCTGCAAAAGCCACCTAGGCTTATAGAGTGTTACGACATATCAAACTTAGGAAACACAAATGTTGTTGCAGGAATGGTGGTATTTGAAAACGGGCGGCCGAACAAGAAGCTATACCGCAAATTTGCTGTGAAAGACGTTATCGGGCAGGACGATTACGCCTGCATGAGAGAAGTAGTAAAACGCAGGTTTGAGCATTACAAAAACGGTGATGAGGCGTTTGCTTTCAAACCCGACCTTATACTGCTTGACGGCGGCACGGGGCACGTGAACACAATTGCGCCGCTCTTGAAAGAAATGGAGATAGACATACCGCTTTACGGTCTTGTAAAAGACAGCAAGCACCGCACGAGAGCGATAGCTACAGGAGGTTCGGAGATCTCTCTTTCGCAGAGAAGCGCAGGGTTTCATCTTATTACGGAAATACAAGATGAAGTGCACAGGTTCGCGATAACTTTTCAGCGCAGCAAGCGCAAGGCGGCATATGGGCTTAGGCTTACGGAAGTCAAGGGCATAGGAGAAGCAAAGGCGAAGCTTATACTGAAAAACTTCAAGACGAAAGAGGCTCTTAAAGCGGCGAGCGTTGAGCAGCTTATGCAGGCGGCAAAGGTGAATGAAGAGACCGCAATACAGCTTAAAGAAATTATCGGAGAGATGTAACATGGATATAGGTGAAGTTTACGAATATCTTGGCAGGTACGGAAAATCGGGAAAGCCGGTTGAGAACCTGAGCCGCATAAAGTGTCTGCTGAAAGAGCTTGGCGACCCACAGGAGGGGCTGAAATTCATACACGTTGCAGGCACGAACGGCAAAGGTTCGGTGTGCGAGATGCTTACCGAAATGCTGTGCGCGCACGGGGTAAAGGTGGGAACGTTCACATCGCCTTTTGTGCTTGAATACGCGGACAGGATACGCATAAACAAAAAGAACATACCGGATCACTATCTTATCAGGCATACTGAAAAAGTAAAGGCTGCCGCAGAGAAAACGCCATACGGAACGGATTATTCGCAGTTTGAGATAACCATGTGCATAGCTCTTGAGCATTTTAAAGAGTGCGGCTGCGATGTGGTGGTATGGGAAACGGGCATGGGCGGTCTGAACGACTGCACTAATGTTATAAAACAGCCGCTGGTATCTGTTATATGTTCGGTATCATACGACCACACGGCAGTTCTCGGCGAAACGCTGGAAGAGATAGCGGCGCAGAAAGCAGGCATTATAAAACCCGGCTGCCCTGTGGTGCTATCCCCCGGAAACGACGACAAGGTGGTTGACGTTATAAAGCGCACTGCTATATGCAGGCACAGCGATGTTATCATACCAAACATGAAAAATGTGCAGATCTTTTCTGACACGCTGGAGGGATGCAACTTTACATACCGCGGCAGGCATTACTCTACCGCCATGTGCGGAATACACCAGGTGCGCAATGCTGTGACGGCGATCGAGGCCATACGCTGCTGCTGCGAGACTATACGCGTTGAGGAAAGCGACATAGCGCAGGGAATATCATCGGCTGTTATACCTGCGAGGGGGCAGATAATTTCTAAAGAGCCGCTGGTAATACTTGACGGCGGTCACAACCCTGATGGTTTCGGTGCGCTGGCAAAGCTTTTAGAGAGCAAGACAAGCACTCCGCGAGCCGTGATGACGGGTATACTTAAAGATAAAAAAGCGGCAGAGTCTATAAAACAACTGCTGCCGCTGTGCGATATATTCATTACTGTGGATTCTTTTCACCCAAACGCCATAGAAAGCAAGACCCTGGCGGACAGCATAAACGCCATGGGCGGCAGGGCTTACGCTGTGGGAAGCGTTGACGAGGGTCTGAAAAGACTCTCGGAATTTGCAAAAAGCTATGGGGTATCGGTGATATGCGGCTCGCTTTACCTTGCATCAGAGGTTCTAAACAAGCTTGGAACGAAGCTGTAAGAGCAGTTTCTTTTCACGGCGCGATACCTGCACTTGTGTCATATCAAGCTCGGACGCTGTCTGCGTCTGAGTTTTGTTTTTTACATAGCGAAGATACAAAAGCT
>CANRPG010000166.1 GCA_947632425.1 uncultured Clostridia bacterium
CCTACCTCGCTGCACTCGCCGTTGAAGTTAGCTTTCAGCTGCTCGAGTATGTAAGCCTTGTCCTCGTCGCTGACGTCGGGGTTGTTCTTTACGGTCTTGGCGTAGATGCCGTACTCATGCTCGGCAGCAAGAGTGATCTCGCCCTCTACCTTCTTAAACATCGATGAAGCGGCATGGCATACGGGGCACTCGGCAGGAGCTGCATCGCCCTCATATATGTATCCGCAAACAGTACATACAAATTTTGACATATAAATTACCTCCGTCATACAAAATTCTGCGGCAGTTTTAGCCACAATTAAAGTATACCACCAAAAGGGTCGTTTGTCAATCGCTTAAATATGTAAAATGAATGAAATTTATCAGTAGGTGTACCTGCCCACAGGCGCTGTGATCTTGCAGTCTGACAGCCATGACAAAAATTTGTTCGCGGCTGACAAAGTTGCATCTAATATTTCGGGCGGCATATCTTTGCTTTCAAACTTTGCAACGCCCTCAACGTTTTCGTCGGGGGTATACTGCCAGCCGAATGCTTTCATTATTGCTTTGCAGGTAAGCTCTGCTTCAAACTCTTTCTGCTCGGGCGGTATATCGCTGCGTTTTGGTATTTTGCAGCCGAGGAAATCTTTGTCGGTTATTTGTTTATCCTGCGGCAGATGACCGCACAGCAGGTGACCTATCTCGTGAAAGAACGTCGGCATCTGCTCGGCGAGTTCATGCCTGCTGTTGAGCACCATGGCATAGTGGGTATACAGCCTGAGCGGCTCGCCCTTTTTGCCGCGGCATTCTATCGGCATCGGTGTTTCACGGTATATCATTCTGCCGCAAAGGCGTTCGCCGAAGTCTTGTTCGCCGAAATACACGCCGTGGCGATTCAGCACAAGCACAAGTTCTTCTTTTGTAAACGGCGGCACTGTGGGCAGCTCATAGCTTTTCGGCTGCTGCATCCAGCTGCGGAGCGGTTCGCCCTCGGGGCTGTAGGTATCGCACGCCTCGTAGTATATCTCCAGCGGCGAAAACGGCTTTACAATAAGAAGCGGTCTTGCCTCGGGCTTTATAAGTCTGCCGTAATCTCGCAGCCATGTGCTTTCGTTTGCTGCAAATCCAAGCCCGGGTCTTTGCACCAGAAGCACAGCCGAATTATACAGCGAAAGCCCCGACATCTGCCACATATACGGCGCATAGCTGTAAAGATCTTCAAGCATATCGTGCTTTAGTATATACGTTAGTATGGGGTCATTCGGTCGCATAGATCCGCCGCCTTTCTATTTATTAAGAGCATACAGCCGCTCGATTACGCTTGCAGGGGTTTCTTCGGTATCTTTCAAAGGGAAGGGGATACCCAGCTTGTCATATTTTGCAGAGCACATTTTTCTGAACGGCAAAAGCTCTGTTTTCTTAACGCACTCATGTGCCGAGGCTATCTCAAACAGCCGCAAAGCATTTTCTTCGCTGTCGGTAAAGCCCTTTATTATAACTTGCCGCAGCCAAGTATCTATATGCATTTTATCCAGCAGTAAAAGAAAATCATCGGCGGCTTGCATATCCATACCGCAGAAATCCTTGTATGCTTTTGCATCTGTAGATTTGTAGTCGAGAAGCACGGTGTCTGTATATTGCAGAAGCTCTTTCACATCATCATTTATAACACAGCCGCTTGTATCGAGGCAGGTGGAAATGCCGCTTTGTTTACATAGAGAGAACAGCTGCGTAACGAATTTTGCCTGCAACAGCGGTTCTCCGCCCGAAACGGTAATGCCGCCGTCACTTCCGAAGTAGCTTTTGCACCGCTCTGCACGTTTCATTACCTCCTGCACGGTGTACTCTTTGCCGCCGTGCATATCCCATGTTTCGGGGTTGTGGCAGCACTTGCAGCGCAAACTGCACCCCTGCATGAACACCACATACCGCACGCCGGGGCCGTCAACAGTACCCAGCGACTGAAAACTGTTTATCCTGCCTAAATTTTCCTGCATCACATTGCCTCGTGGAACGTGCGCATAATAACTTCTCTTTGCTGCTCGCGTGAGAGCTTGCAGAAGTTCACAGCATAGCCCGAAACGCGTATAGTAAGGTTGGGGTAGTCCTCGGGGCACTCATACGCTTTGAGAAGCGTTTCGCGGTTCATGACATTCACATTTATATGGTGCGCGGCATTGAGAAAATATCCCGTCAGGATTGCAACAAGATTGTCGGTGCGCTCTGTTTCGCTCTTGCCCAGAGCTTCTGGGATTATAGAAAACGTGTTTGAAATGCCGTCCATACAAGCCGAGTACGAAAGCTTTGATACAGAGTTGAGAGATGCCAGCGCGCCGTTTTCTTCTCTGCCGTGCATCGGGTTTGCGCCGGGCGCGAACGGTTCGCCTTTCTTTCTGCCGTCGGGCGTCGAGCCTGTTTTCTTGCCGTACATAACGTTTGAAGTTATCGTCAGCACCGAAAGTGTGTGTTTAGCGTTTCTGTAAGTGGGAGTTTTCTTCAGCTCGTCTATAAATTCGTGGAGCATATCCTGCGCTATGGTGTCCGCACGGTCGTCGTCGTTGCCGTACTTAGGAAAATCGCCCGTAGTTTCAAAATCAACTATAATGCCGTTTTCGTCGCGGACAGGCTTTACCTTTGCATACTTTATCGCCGAAAGCGAATCGGTCAGCACCGAAAGCCCTGCTACGCCAAACGCCATAAGCCGCTCAACATCGGTGTCGTGAAGAGCCATTTGTATCTTTTCATACGCATACTTGTCGTGCATATAGTGTATCACGTTCATCGTGTTTACATACAGCCTGCACAACCATTCGCGGTAAAGGCGGAAGCGCTCCATTACTTTGTCATAGTCGAGGTATTCGTTCTGCATGGGCTGCATTTGCGGCCCAACACGCGTGCCGAATACGTTATCTATACCGCCGTTTATTGCCAGCAGCAGAAGCTTTGCTAAATTCGCCCTTGCGCCGAAAAACTGCATCTGCTTGCCGACTTTCATAGCCGAAACACAGCAGGCTATGGCGTAATCATCGCCGAAGTGAGGGCGCATAAGATCGTCGTTTTCGTACTGAATGGAATCAGTGTCCTGCGATACCTTTGCGCAGAAGCGTTTGAAGCCTTCGGGCAGGCGTGCGCTCCACAGCACCGTGAGGTTAGGCTCGGGCGCGCTTCCAAGCGTGTACAGCGTGTTTAGTATGCGGAAGCTCGACTTTGTTACCAGCGTTGTGTTGTTCTCACCCATGCCGCCAACGCTTTCGGTTATCCACATCGGGTCGCCGCCGAAAAGCTCGTTGTAGTCGGGCGTGCGCAGGTGGCGAGCCATTCTTAGCTTCATTACGAACTGGTCGAAAAGCTCCTGCGCGCCTTTTTCGTCAAGTATGCCGTTTTTAATATCGCGTTCTATGTATATGTCAAAAAATGTGCTTACTCTGCCAAGCGACATCGCCGCGCCGTTTTGCTCCTTGTTCGCGGCAAGGTAGCCGAAGTAAGTCCACTGCATAGCCTCTTGCGCTGTTGAAGCAGGCTGACTTATATCAAAGCCATAGATGGCAGCCATTTCTTTCAGCTTGCCGAGGAAGTTTATCTGCTGGAAAAGCTCTTCAGTGAGTTTTATCGTGTCGGCATTCATTACGCCCTCGCCTATTTTCAGCTTGTCTTGCTGCTTTTGCTCAATAAGCGCGTCAACGCCGTAGAGTGCCACCCTGCGGTAGTCGCCTATTATCCTGCCCCTGCCGTATGCATCGGGCAGACCCGTGAGCAAAGCGCAGTGACGTGCAGCTTTCATCTCGGGGGTGTAGCAGCGGAAAACGCCGTCGTTGTGGGTGGTGCGGTAGGTGAAGTATTCTTCTATCTTGTCCGAGAGCTTGTAGCCGTAAGCCTCGCACGCCTCGCGCGCCATTCTTATGCCGCCGAACGGGTTCACACCTCGCTTGAGGGGCGCGTCAGTCTGCAATCCGACAATAAGCTCGTTATCCTTGTCAAGGTAGCCTGCCTTGTAGTTGCACAGCGAAGAAACGGTCGTAGTGTCAATGTCCAGCACGCCGCCTTTTTCGCGCTCTTGTTTTTGCAGACCGCGCAGCTTGTCCATCAGGGCGTTAGTGCGCTCGGTAGCCGTTTCAAGGAAGCTGTCGTCGCCGGTGTAGGGGGTGTAGTTTGTCTGAATGAAGTTACGCACGTTAATGCCGGTGCACCAGTCGCCCTGCGTAAAGCCTTGCCATTGGGTGAATTTCATAGTAGTCCTCCTATAGATAAATGGTTAAATCATGTCAAAAAATCAAAAGTTTTCGGTCAAGCCTTTTTCAAAAGGCTTGTCAGGGTCGAGGGGTGAAACCCTCGTCGCCCTCCGCAGAGGGCGAAATTCCCTACACCGTGCGCTCCGAAAAAGGTGAATTGAAAAACAGTTCGGTGAACTGTTTTTCAAGAGGAAAATCCCTGCAAGAGAGGGATTTTCCTTTGAGAAG
>CANRPG010000167.1 GCA_947632425.1 uncultured Clostridia bacterium
CGCCCCAATGTACGGGGAATTTCTGTCCGCCCACGGTGGCAGAACGCGCAAACAGGCACGCCTTGTTTGCGCCGTAGTAGTCTTTCAGCACGTCAAACACGCATTTGTTGTAAAGATAAGTGTAGTAGTTGTGCATTTTCAGCGGGTCTGAGCCGTCAAAGTAGCATACATCGGTGGGTATTCTCTCGCCAAAGTCGGTCTTGAAGCAGTCAACGCCCATTTCGCAAAGCTCTTTCAGCTTGTCAGCGTACCACTTTGATGCCGCAGGGTTTGTGAAGTCAACAACTGCAAGGCTGGGCTGCCACAGGTCGCACTGGAACACGCTGCCGTCTTTGTTCTTTATAAGATAGCCGTTCTTCGCCGCCTCGTCAAAAAGCTCCGAGTGCTGGCTTATGTAGGGGTTTATCCACGCGCATATCTGCAAGCCTCTCTCTTTCAGGCGTGTCAGCATCGCTTTCGGGTCGGGGAACATCTCGCCGTCCCACTTGAAGTTGCACCAGCGGAACTCCTTCATCCAGAAGCAGTCAAAGTGGAACACCTGCAAAGGTATCTCATACTGCTCCATTTTGTCTATAAACGAAGTTACCGTTTCTTCGTCGTAATTTGTAGTGAACGATGTCGTCAGCCACAGACCGAAGCTGTATGCAGGGGGCAGGGCAGGCTTGCCTGTAAGGTCTGTGTACCTCATCAGTACGTCTGCAACGCTGTCGCCGCCGAACAGAAAATACTCCATGTTCTGACCCTGAACAGCGAACGATACTTTAGAAACCGTCTCGCTGCCGACTTCAAAAGTGACCTTCTCGGGGTGGTTTACCAGCACGCCGTAGTTGTTTGAAGATACATAAAAAGGTATCGACTTGTATGTCTGCTCAGAGCAGGTGCCGCCGTCGTTGTTCCATACCTCAACGGTCTGACCGTTCTTTACAAAGCTGGTGAACTTCTCGCCAAAGCCGTATATCCTCTCGCCTATGCCAAGTCCCAGCATCTCGCGAATAACAGCGTTGTCGCCGCTGTCTGAGACCGCATAAAACCTGTCGGAAGCGTGGGCGTTCATTCTGTTTTCCGTGACCCACCTGTCCTCTTCGATAAGCGAGGTAGTCCTCCAGCCGCTTTTGGTAAGCAGTTTGTCTTTGTAGTAGTATTTTATATCCCAGCCCTGACCGGGACCTGCCACAACAACTTTTGTCTCACCCGAGATAAGCTCGTAGCCGCCGTTTTCCAGCTTGTTTATAACAGGCTTGAAACCAAAGTCCTCGTTTAGGTCAAAGTACGGGCCTTTCTTCACCGTGCCCTTGTGGTGAACGATATTCACCTTGATAGAGTCTTTCATTGTAGATGTGAACGAGATCTCCAGCACAGGGCCGCCCAGGGTCATGCCTCTGTTGCCTATCCACTGTGTTGTGGCGTATACGCTGACAGACTTCTCGTCTGCCGTCACCTCATACATCTGCGTTGCGTAGTTTACACTGTAGCCCGGCTGATTGAGCCAGAAGCCGTCGGAATACTTCATAAAAGCGTCCTCCTTTAAAATAATGATAAAGTTTCAAAAGTCTCAAATAATATTTTAATAAGCGAAGAAATTGAAAATTCTCCTTAATATTATAGTAACCTATTTCATGTGCTTTTTCAATAGTAATTTTCATAATACAGTATAAATATATTAAACAGACGGCGCAAAAAATACGGCAGTCAAGGCATTGACCGCCGCAAAAATTATTTTTATATATCAAACAGAGTCCGCAGGCTGCTGCATTTATTATTTGCGCTTACGCGCCACCTGCGGAGCCTCACAAAGCACATAACTCTCACAAATCATAAATACCAACCCCACACGAAGGTGGAAGAATATTCAGCTATTAGAGGTTAGAGGTTAGAAGTTGGAAGTTAGAAATATTTTTCTCTACATAGCATTAAATCGTCCTATCTGCGGTCTGCCAAGAAGCAAGAGGCAAGAAACGCACCTAACAAGCACATCTCATTTTCGCACTATTGCTCTCCATTATTAAAACATCTCTACCAAAAATCACACCACTCCACGTCGCTGGAAGTAAATTCTTCCAACATCCCTCTCTTTGGGTTGGCTAGTGGGAGGGGATAATTTTTAGATTTGTTTATAGGACTTTTTAATTTGTTTGGCGTTCCATTATGGAACGCGGAAAAATTGATATGGCTACTACTTAGGGAACGCCCAGCTATTAGAAGCAAGAAAACTAGAAGCAAGAGGCAAGAAGATTTGGCTTTTCACTTTGCGCGGCGTTCCATAATGGAACGCGGAAAGTGAGATATGCGCTACAACAAGGGGAGGCTCTCTCTTGCAGAGCCTCCCCTCTTAAAAAACAGTCCACAGGACTGTTTTTTAATTCACCTCTTGCAGAGCGCCTGCCGTATGGGAATTTCGCCGTCTGCGGACGGCGACGAGGGTTTCACCCTCGACCTGACAAGCCTTTTGAAAAAGGCTTGACCGAAAACTTTCCCTTTCTTGACAAGACTTAAAACCTTTGCGTACTGTATAGCGTTGCACAGCTCCGCAGGCTGCTGCGAAAGCAGCAACATTATTACGCACAAAAGCTGAAATTACATCTATCTAAACCGAAGAAAGAACGGCTTCATGCAAATGCTGTGAAACCGTTTCTAACTTCTTACCTCTGATAGCGTAAGCGCAAATTACTTTACACTTTAAGATACTTACCTGCACTAATCGTTGTGCCCAGCGCGCCTATGACAGTGCCTGCCGCTAAGTATGCAATCGTCACATACGTTGATATGCTGCTAAACGAGTACAGCGGCTTTGAACCCATCATCTGCAAGCCCTGAAGCTGCTCGGTTATAACGTTGTAAAGCTCAATGTATGCAAACCTCGTCAGTATCAAAGCGCCTATCGCCGCCAGAATTCCTATCAGCATACCTTCAATAAAGAACGGTATCCGTATGAACGAGTTCGTCGCGCCGACGTACTTCATTATGTTTATCTCTTTGCGCCGCGCGTGTACGCTCGTCCTCGTTGTGTTCGAGATTATTACAAGGCATATTATCATCAGCGCAATTACAACCGCCGAAGTTATCAGCGCTGCCACGTTTCTGAGGCTTATCAGAGCCGTCGCGAAAGACTCGGGCGACTGTATGCTCTCCACCATGTCAAACGTCGTCAGCTGGCTGGAGGTTATGTCCATTATCTCCAGATCCGCTATCTTTACCCTGAACGTGTCGGGCAGGGGGTTGTCACCGTTGCCGTACTGCATAGCCTCGCGCTCCTGCTGCGTCATGTCGGCTATCATGTCAGCCCACGCCTGATCTTTTGAATAGAACGTAACATCTGTAACGTTTGAGATGTTGTTGAACTCAACGTAAAGCTTGTCAATGTCAGCCTGCGTTACTTCGGGCTTTAGCACCACAAATATCTCGTTCTGCGCCTCGATGCCCGAAATTATTCTCGATATGTTTATGCCTGCCAGTATAGAAATTCCTACCAGCATAAGCGAAACAAGCATTATGCAAAAAGATGCGAACGACATCATTCTGTTTTTCCATACGCCCGTAACGCCCTGTTTTACCAGATATCCTGCACTACTTACCCGCATCGCTTCCACCTACCATTTCGTCAAAAGTGATGCTGCCGTTTTCAAGGCTTATTACCCTGCCGCCGAAGTATCGCACAAGGTTGTGCTCATGCGTTACCATAAGCACCGTTGTGCCGCACTCGTTTATGCCCTTCAGCAACTCTACAATGTCATACGAGAGCTCAGGGTCAATGTTGCCCGTCGGCTCGTCGGCGATGATGAGCTTAGGGTCGTTTACCAGCGCCCTAGCAAGAGCCACCCTCTGCTGTTCGCCGCCCGATAGCTGTTCGGGGTATGTTTTCATCTTGTCTGAGAGCCCAACCAGCTCCAGCACATACGGTACGCGCGTTTTAATGTACTTTTTGGGGGCATCTATAACGCGCAGAACGAACGCTATGTTTTCATATACGGTCATCGTCGGTATCAGCCTGAAATCCTGAAATACCACGCCTATCGTTCTTCTCAGCATAGATACTTTTCTGCGCCTTATTTTGCGCAGGTTGTAGCCGTTTACCAGCACCGTGCCGCTGGTGGCGTCAATTTCTTTCAGAAGCAGCTTTATCAGCGTAGATTTACCTGCGCCGTTAGAGCCCACAATAAAAGCAAAGTCACCGTCGTTAATGCGCAGATTTATGCCGTCAAGAGCATCCACGCCGCTTGAATAGGTGACCGAAACATCTTTAAATTCTACCAAATGTTGCACCGCCTTTGTTATTCCTTTTTTTGTTCTTTATTTTTGTTTTTTTAGTTTCCCTTTTATACGAGTTGTAAGTCTTGTCAAGAAAGGAAAAGTTTTCGATTGACCCTTTTTCAAAAGGGTCATCAGGGTCAAGGGGCGGAAGCCCTTTGTCGCCGTCCGCAGAC
>CANRPG010000168.1 GCA_947632425.1 uncultured Clostridia bacterium
CTGCGACTAAGCCGCAGACACAAGCTACGCAGCAGCAAAAACCGCAGACACAGGCGACACAGCAGCAACAGCAGAAGCCGCAGCAGCAACAGCAGAAGCCGCAACAGCAACAGCCTGCTCCCAAGCCCGAGAGCGGCACGCCGGTGGCAAACCATGGGCAGCTTTCTGTAAAAGGCGCGAATATTGTAGATAAAAACGGCAAAGTGTTCCAGATAAGGGGTATGTCTACCCACGGACTGGGCTGGTTTCCGGAAGCGGTGTCAGAAAACAGTTTCCGCGTTCTTCGTGACGACTGGGGCTGCAACACGATACGTCTTGCTATGTACATAGAAGAAAGCTGGGGCGGCAGCGAATCGCTTTATCTTGCACAGCCGCAGAGAAATTTAGATCTTGTGACAAAGGGCGTTGACGCCTGCTCAGACCTTGGTATGTATGTTATAGTGGACTGGCACGTTCTCAATCCGGGCGACCCGACCACACACACCGAAGATGCGAAGAAATTCTTTTCGCAGATGGCGCAGATGTACAGAAACTATCCCAACATCATATACGAGATATGCAACGAGCCAAACAGCGGCCCTGACTGGAACAGGGTAAAAAGCTACGCGGAACAGGTCATACCCGTTATACGCAAGTATGACCCCGATGCTATAATAATCTGCGGCACGCCTACATGGTCGCAGGATATAGATCAGGCGGATAAAAACAGACTTTCTGATAAAAACACTGTATATGCGCTGCATTTTTACGCAAACACGCATACTGACTGGCTGCGCGACAGGGTCAAGCAGTGCTATAACAACGGTCTGCCGATACTTGTTTCGGAGTTCGGCACTTGTGATGCTTCGGGCGACGGCGGCTTCAATGCAGATCAAACTCAAAAATGGTTCACGCTGTTGGACGGACTGAACATAGGTTATCTTAACTGGTCGTTCTGCAACAAGCCTGAAACAGCTTCGGCGTTCCAAGGCGGCACGAATCTTTCGGCTATACAAAAGGGCGAAGGTCAGCTTACCGAGAGCGGAAAGATAGTAAGAAAGCACCTGCGCGAAAGAGCAGGGTTGCAATAGTAAAAAATTCCTTACCTAGTTGGTAAGGAATTTTTTTAGAGGCAAGAAATTAATAAGCAAGAGGCAAGAGGTTTGGTAAGGCGGCGTGTGAGTGTTGCTTTATATTTTCATATTATTCGCGCTTACGCGCAAGCCTGCGGAGCTGCTCAACGCTCCGCTTTTATTTGGTTCTCTTCTCATATTGAGTATGTCAATACGTTCGCGCACTTTACTTGTTGGAACTTTTTCACTTCGTTTGGCGTTCCAGAATGGAACGCGGAAAGAGAGATAAGGTCTTTTCAAAGGGGAGGCTCTCTCTTGCAGAGCCTCCCCTCTATTAAAACAGTCCACTGGACTGTTTTAATATTCACCCCTCTCAGAGCGCCTGACGTGTTTTCGGGGACTCTGTCCCCGTACCCCTGCGACCCTTTTGAAAAAGGGTCGATCGAAAACTTTTCTTTTCTTGACAAGATCTTAAAATTCGCGGCGCAGCCGCACCTTAACTATTCACTATTAACTCTTCAATATTCAATATTCACTATTCGTCCTCTTCCGCCTGCTGGCGCTCTATTTCCTCTTTGTAGGCGGCAAGTATCCTGCTCTCCAGTCGGCTGCGCGCCTCGGGCGTTATGGGGTGCACTATGTCGCGATACACCCCGTTGTCGTCACGCCGCGAGGGCATCGCCACAAACAGCCGCTCGTCTCCCTGCACGACCTTTATGTCATGCACCGCCACCGTATCGTCAAGCGTTATGCTTATTATGCCCCTCAGCCTGCTGCTTTGCTCTGAGGGCATCAGTTTTCTTATCCTTACGTCTGTTATCTCCATGACTGCCTCCAAAAATGTTATTCTGAAAATATATTTGCCGAAAGTTTTGAAAAATATTCAAAAAGGTCTTTACTTTTTGCCGCAATTTTAATATAATATATATAAGAGAATGTATGTTCGCACGGAAAGGGGCAGGCATATGGCGAAAAACTGTGAAAACAGCGATATTTTAGAGGGCAAGAGGCATATTCACTTTATAGGTATCGGCGGTTCTGGTATGTTTCCGCTGGTGCAGATAGTCAGATCAAAGGGGTATTACGTCAGCGGTTCTGACAACAACGAGACCGAAACTTTGCAGGCGGTAAGAAACATGGGGTGCGAGGTGTTTTTCGGGCAGAGGGCTGAAAACATCCGCGGCGCAGACCTTATCGTGTACACCGCCGCGATAATGAGCGACAACCCCGAACTTATTGCTGCTAAAGAAAGCGGCATACCCTTGCTTGAAAGGGCGCAGATGCTGGGCGTTGTTTCTTCGTGGTATGAAAACGCGATATGCATTTGCGGCACGCACGGCAAAACTACTGCGACTTCTATGCTGACACAGATATTTCTGGAGACCGATGAGGATATCTCCTGCTTTATAGGCGGCAAGCTAAAAGCTCTGGGCGGCGGCAGCGGCAGGGCAGGCGAGGGCAAAACGTTTGTCTGCGAAAGCTGCGAGTTTGAAGATCATTTTCTTAAACTATACCCCGACACGGTGGTCATTCTTAATGTAGATGCCGACCACCTTGACTACTTCAAAACGCTGGACAACATAAAGAAGTCGTTCAGAAAATTTGCAGAAAAAGCAAGCAATATGCTTATCATAAACGGCGACGACGAGAACACTGTAGAGTCTGTTCACGGCGTAGACAAAAAAATGGTGATGTTCGGGCTTTCTGAGAGAAACGACTACTTTGCGAAAAACATAAAGATGAAAGGTCTTGAAACGACTTTTGAAGCATACCGCAGAGGACAGAAAATGGGCAGCGTTACCATGCACGTTGCAGGCACGCACAACGTTATGAATGCCTTGGCTGCCATAGCGGCGGCTGACCAAAACGGCGTGCCCTTTGAAAAGATGCAGGCGGCGTTTGCAAAGTTCACGGGCGCAGGCAGGCGTTTTGAGAAGATAGCATACGCTAAGGGAGTAACGGTGGTAGATGACTATGCCCACCACCCTGCCGAGCTTGCTGCGGTGCTTACCGAGGCGAAACAATGCGGCTTTGAGAGAGTTATAGCGGTGTTTCAGCCGTTTACCTATTCGAGGACTAAGATACTTTTTGACGACTTTGTGAAGTGCCTGCAAATTGCAGACGTGGTCGTGCTTACAGATATTATGGGCAGCAGAGAGAAAAACGACATAGGCATTTACACGCGCGATCTGGCAAAGGCGATACCCGGCTGTATTTTCTTTGACTGCGACAACGAAACAGCCGATGCGCAGACGGCTAAGCGCAAGGAAGAAAACTTTGACGAGATAATAGATTTCCTTCTGAAAGAGCTGAAAGACGGCGATCTTGTGATAACTCTCGGCTGCGGCGATGCCTACAAGCTGTCGAAAAAGTTGGGTAAAATACTGGAAAGCGAGGAATGAGCCATGCAGATGACCGACAAGGAAAAAATGGTGTATGAGTACATCAAGCAGAGGATAGAAGAAGGCTATGCCCCGACCGTGAGGGAGATATGCACGCAGTTCGGGTTCAAGTCAACATCGACGGCGTTTCGCATAGTGAGGTCGCTGACAGAAAAAGGCTATCTTGAAAAGGGCGAAAACTGCAACAGGGCGATAAGGCTCAAGCAGGCAGGCAGGAGCATTACCGTGCCTGTGCTGGGTACTGTTACGGCAGGCGTGCCTATTACGGCTATCGAGGACATAACCGACTATATAAGCTTTCGCAGCGACAAGCATTTTGACAACCCTCTTTTCGCGCTGAAAGTAAGGGGCGAGAGCATGATAAACGCCGCCATTTTGGACGGTGATATAGTTATAGCGCACCAGCAGACGACCGCCGAGAACGGCGATATTGTGGTAGCTTTGGTAGACGGCGACAGCGCGACGGTGAAGCGATTTTACAAAGAGAGAGGGCACTATCGCTTGCAGCCCGAGAACGACACGATGAAGCCTATCATAGCCGACGAGGTATCGGTGCTGGGCAAGGTGATAGGGGTAGTAAGGCATTATTACTGATAAAACGTGAAAAATGTCCGTTTGTTTTAGACAAGCGGACAAAGTTTTTTGCAAAGCATTTACTTTTTGCACTTAATATGGTATTATATTAGTATGATAAAGTACCTTTATATTTGTGTGTTGAGAATAATTGCGCTTACGCGCGGCGCATGGAGCGCACACATTGACCGCCATAAATGTTGGTCAATGTGCAGCTATGAAACTTTGTGCTTTGACTGGTTGTAGTTTTTCACATTGTACGGCGTTCCATAATGGAACGCGGAAAGAGAGATAAGGTCTTTTCAAAGGAGAGGCTCTCTCTTGCAGAGCCTCTCCTCTTAGAAAACAGTCCACAGG
>CANRPG010000169.1 GCA_947632425.1 uncultured Clostridia bacterium
ATGGATAAGTAAGAGGTGCTTTTATGGCAAGCATAATGGACGGCGAAAGACAATTCCATATACAAACGCTGCCCGATGAGGTCGGCAGGTATGTAATACTGCCCGGCGACCCCGGCAGAGTACCCAAGATCGCGCAGTATCTGCAAAACGCAAAGCAGGTGGCGTGCAACCGCGAGTATAACGTGTATACCGGCACGCTTGACGGCGAAAAAGTCACCGTGTGCTCCACCGGCATAGGTGGGCCTTCGGCTGCAATAGCCGTTGAAGAACTTATAAAATGCGGCGCGGATACATTTATTCGCATAGGCACGAGCGGAGGCATGGATATAGAAGTTTCGGGCGGAGACCTTATCATCGCGCTGGCGTCTGTCAGGGGAGAGGGCACTTCGTATGAGTATCTTCCCAAAGATTACCCCTGCACCGCAAGCTTTGAAGTGGTAGAAGCTCTGAAACAGGCTGCCGAGAAAACATCTTCCGAAAAGATCGGCAACAGATACCACATAGGTGTAGTACACTCAAAAGACAGCTTTTACGGAGAGGTAGAACCGCAGTCGTCGCCTGTTTCGGCAGATATAACGCAGAGGTGGGACAGCTATCTTCGCTGCGGCTGCCTTACGAGCGAGATGGAAAGTTCGGCGGTGTTCGCTGTGTGTACAGCACATAAAAAGCGCAGAGGTGCGGTGTTTACAGCCCTGTGGAATGTTGAACGCTCAAAACAGGGACTTGAGGACAATATCACGTACGATTCCACCCGTGCGATAGAATGTGCCGTGGAAGCCATAAAGATACTGATACAGCAGGATAAAAAACGCTGACATGGGCAAAGAAGAATTTGCCAAAGCCTGTGAAAAGGTCATGGGCGGCGAGAGGGTAACGGGCGGCATAGGCACGCTGGGCGAAAAAACGCTCCATGCAGTGCTTAAAAACTATTATGAACCATACGGCGGCAATCAGGAAATTAAAGTAGGCAGCTTTGTTGCCGATATAGTCGGCGAGAGGGGCATAATAGAGATACAGACCGCGAATTTTGGCAAGCTTATAAAAAAACTCGATGTGTTTTTGGAATACTGCGATGTAACGGTCGTTTACCCTATGGCGGCAGTAAAATATCTTCGCTGGCTCGATCTGGAAACAGGCGAGTTGTCGGAAAGAAGAAAGTCGCCGCAAAAACTCACCATGTACGACTGCGCAAGAGAGCTTTATGTAATACGCTACGCGCTGGATAACCCAAGATTTCATTTAAGGCTGTGCCTTTTAGAGCTTGAAGAGATACGCTTTTTAAACGGCAGGCGCAGCAGAAAGAATAAGAAAAAAGGCTCTACTCGCTGCGACAGGATACCCATATCGCTAGTGGACGAGATAGAGTTTGACAGCATAGACGACTACAGGCAGTTCATACCAAAGGGGCTGCAAGATGAGTTTACAAACAAAGATTTTGCTAAACTTGCTCATACAGATACGGGTGCATCGCGCAGGATAATAAATATGCTGATATACTTGGGCATAGCCGAAAATATCGGCAAAAAAGGCAACGCGTTCGTTTACAGAATAAACAAGTAAGGAGACGTAAAATGAAAGTAAAGAAAAGAATTTTGTCATTTGTATCGCTGCTGACGGCGGTGGTAATAATTATCGCAATAATGCCCACGCAGATGACCGCCGAGGCTATAACCTTCGATAACGACCTCACAATATATTCCGAGGCGGTGTATATGATAAGCCTCGATACTGACGATGTCGTGTATTCCAAAAATTCCGACCAGCAAAGAGTGCCTGCATCGCTTACCAAAATAATGACCTGCCTGCTCGTTCTGGAGGCAAACAACGGCGATGAGGACGTGCTGCGTTCTAAAACTGCGGTCGGCGGCTATGATGCTTTCAACGAGCTGGAGGGCACGGGCTGTTCAAATGCCGACATAAAGCGCGGCGAGGAGGTAAATTATTACGATCTGCTGTGCGCGCTGATGGTGCCTTCGGGCTGCGAGGCTGCAAATATTCTCGCTATAGATATGTGCGGCAGCATCGATGCCTTTGTTGAGAAAATGAACCTAAAAGCCGCAGAAATAGGCATGACCAACACTCACTATTCTAATACCCACGGTCTTTTTGCGGAAAACAACTATACCACCTGCGAGGATATCGCACTTCTGACAAAGTATGTTATGAATAAGTACGATCTGTTCATGACGATATGCAATCAGGCTGAGTATGATATGTCGCCTACAAAAGAGCACCCAGACGGCACTCACCTTATAACGTCCAACAAAATGCTGGTTGAGGGCTCGGATTATTATTACAGATTTGCAAAGGGCATAAAGACCGGTTTTCTTGATGCCGCCGGAAGATGCCTTGTGTCTACCGCAACGAGGAACGGCTATACCTATCTTATAGTAAGCATGGGCGCGCCTGCCGTCAACGAAGAGGGCGAAGATACCATGTATAACTGCATAGACCACGTAACGCTGTATGAGTGGGCTTTTGAAAACCTCGAATATGCTACAATTCTCGATACAGCCTCCGAAATGGGCGAAGTGCCCGTCGAATATGGCAAGGGGATAGACCACGTTACCGTAAAGCCGTCAATGTCTTATTCTCAGCTGTGGCCTAAAAATGTAGATAAATCGCAGATAAAGCAAAAGATAACTCTGAATCAGAGCGTTGTTGCACCCGTTACAGTGGGTCAGCCGCTCGGTTCTATAGAGCTGACATATGAAGGTCAGACGGTAGCTAAGATAGACCTCGTTTCAACAGCGGCGGTAGAGCGCGACGAAATAAAATCTGATGTAAAAGTCGCAGCTTCTTTCAAAGATTCAGCCGCTATAAAAATCGCGATAATCGTCGCAGTCGGCGCAGTGCTTGTGTATGTGCTGATATTCGCTGCAATTATGGTGCTGAGAAGAAACCGCCGCCGCGACCGTTATTACGATGATGATTACGACGATGATGACGATTATGACGGAGACGAATAAATTTCCTGCATTTTTGTGTTGCAATTGGGCGGAAAATGTGTTATAATAAATATATGTGAGAATTTTACAATGAAAGGTAGATAGATTTGCATAAGGTAACCGTTATAACGGGTCATTACGGAAGCGGTAAATCGAATATCTCGGCGAATCTGGCGCTTGAAGGCGCAGAAAAAGGCGAGAACGTTACGGTAGTTGACCTTGATATAGTGAACCCGTATTTCAGGACCGCCGACCTTAAAGACTTTTTCGGCGAAAGGGGTATAGAGCTTATTGCGCCCTCTTATGCGAATACCAACCTTGATATTCCTGCACTCAATTTTGACCTCGGGCTTATCGCTGCAAAAGATGACGTTCATCTTATTGTAGATGTCGGCGGCGACGATGACGGCGCTGTGGCGCTGGGCAGATTTGCTCAGCAGCTGAAAGATTGTGGCGACCTTGAAATGCTGTATGTTGTCAACAGGTTCAGATATATGACAAGAGAGCCTTATGAAGCGCAGGAGCTTATGTATAAAATAGAAAACGCCTCGCATCTGAAGCATACGGGTATCATAAACAATTCAAACCTGGGCGAGGAAACTACTAAAGAAATAGTTGAAAGCTCGCTTGAATATGCAAAAGAGCTATCACAAAAAGTAAATCTTCCAGTGGCTTTCAATACCGCGCCCGATTATCTGGGTCTGAATGACGAGCGTTTTAAAAATGTAAAAGTCCTGATAAAGCCTATATGGGCAAAAGATATTTAGCTTACAACAGCTTATTGCTGCTTGAATAAAACTGATGGGAGTGTGTTTAATGGCAAAGATGACTGTAAGAGCCGAGCGCTGTAAAGGCTGTGGGCTCTGCGCGAATGCCTGCCCTAAGAAGATCATTGAGATCAACAAGGAAAAGCGTAACAAGGCAGGCTATTTTACCGCCGAATGTATCGACGAGAGCGCCTGCGTGGGCTGCGCTATGTGCGCCATGATGTGCCCCGACTGCTGTATAACAGTTGAAAAGTAAGACGTAAAACAGTACCGAAAGGAGTTAAGAACTTTGGAAAAGAATTTGATGAAAGGTAACGAAGCGCTTGCAGAGGCAGCAATGCGTGCAGGCTGTAAATGTTTCTTCGGTTACCCCATAACACCTCAGACGGAGCTTGCCGCATATATGGCAAAGAATATGCACAAAAACGGCGGCGTGTTCTTGCAGGCAGAGTCTGAGATAGCCGCTATCAATATGGTGCTGGGTGCGGCTTCAACAGGCGTAAGAGCAATGACCTCTTCCTCTTCGCCGGGAATTTCACTTAAAAGCGAGGGTATCTCTTACATAGCAGGTTCAGACCTGCCCTGCGTTATAATCAACGTTGAAAGAGGCGGCCCCGGTCTGGGCGGCATACAGCCCTCTCAGGCTGACTACTGGCAGGCTACAAA
>CANRPG010000170.1 GCA_947632425.1 uncultured Clostridia bacterium
TGAGGACAGAACTCCGACGATGGAAAGATTCAAGGAGGAGCTTACGAGCGATGAACCCGTAAAGCGGCTGGCAGGCAGGATAAAGAAAACAGACCGCCTTAAATGGCCGCTGTGGGCAAAGATAGCCGTGCCGACAGCGGCTGCATTGCTGATAGTATTCGGAGCGCTGTTTGCAACAGGCGTGATAGGATTTGACGCCGACCTGAAAACAGATATTGTTATTCCCGAAGGACAGACCAGAGTGCCGTCGGTAGTAAGTGATGATTATACGCAAGGAGAGGTGCGCATAAAAGAAGCAGGTCTGCTGATGGAAATAAGAGGGAAAGAAGAATCGGATAAGATATCGGAAGATCTGGTTCTTGCTCAGGATGTTGCCAGCGGCTCTATTGTGGCGGAGAATACTGTGGTAGGCGTAACGGTCAGCGCAGGAGTTATTATGCAGAGCGTGCCGAACGTTATGGGTACAGATATGCAGGAGGCTGTGACTAAGCTTGAGTCAATGGGCTTTGCTGTAAAGACAGAAGAGAAGTATGACGATACAATAGCCGAAGGATATGTATGCAGCCAGAGTATCGAACCTAAAAGCAGCGTCAGACGCGGCAGTGAGATACTGCTTGTTATATCAATGGGAAGAGACCCCGATGATATTGCCGAAAGCGTGCAAATAGAAATGCCGGATCTTACCGGTATGCAGTTTGAGGATTCTCTGGCAATAGCGAAAGAAATGGGCTTTGCGGTAAAAGTCAGCAGTCAGAGATACAGCAAAGAATATGAGGAAGGGCAGATAATAGAGCAAGATCCCGGAGCAGGAACGATGATCTCATCTTCAGATGCGGTTTTGCTGGTGGTATCTTTGGGATATGCGAAAATAGAAGTACCCGACGTTACCCTTATGGAGAAAGAGCAAGCCGAGGCTCATCTTACCGGATACGGACTGACGGTCAATATTACATATGTGGAAGATGAAACGGTAGCGGCAGGGCTTGTAATATCGCAGACACCTGTTTCGGGAACGCAGGTCGATCCCGGCGCTGTTGTGGAACTTGTGGTAAGCACCGGTGCGGCGGCCTTTGAAATGCCGGATGTGTCAGGCATGAAAGAAGATGATGCCGTTGAAACGTTAAAGGCGAAAAGTCTGTCTGTAACGATTGACTACAAGAAAGACAACGACAAGAGCGAAGGAACTGTAATTGCGCAAAGCGTTAAGGCAGGCAGCGATGTAAAGCGCGGAGACAGCATAGTTATAACGGTATGTACTCACGACAAGGTGACAGAGATACCGAATGTTGTAGGAAAGACACAGAAAGATGCTGAGAAAGCCATAAAAGATCTCGGCTTGAAAGTAAATGTTGTTACTATAAACAGCGATACCGTTGAAAAAGGTCGTGTTATTTCTCAGACACCTGCGGCAGGCGTAGGCGCATTTGAGGGAAATATTGTTACTATAAATGTAAGCCTTGGAAGGCGCGAAGGAGATAACACCGTACAGACAACGGTTTCTCAAAGACCCGTTACGACCACTAAACCGCCTTCGCAATCAACAAGACCTTCCGTTACCGCAAAGCCTGTCAAACCGCAGACTACAGCAGGCAAAACACAGGTAACTGTCAATTTTGACGCAAACGGCGGTACTGTCAGCAAGACAAGCGCTAAAACGATATACGGCGAGTTATACGGCAGCCTGCCAACGCCGACACGGACGGGATATTCATTTAGCGGCTGGTATACCGCGGCAAGCGGCGGTCAGGCGGTAACATCTGAAACAAAGGTAACTTCAGCAAGCGAGCATACATTATATGCTCATTGGCAGGCAAACAACTATAAGCTGAGATTCGATGCTGCCGGCGGCTCGATGTCATCATCTGACAAGACTATTGCGTATGGTTCAAATTACGGGGAACTTCCCACGCCGAAAAAAGATTACTATCACTTTGACGGTTGGTATACCGCGGCAAGTGGCGGAACACAGGTCTTAGCTTCAACGAAGATGGGCGCACAAGACGTGACTGTGTATGCGCACTGGTCGCTGAATCCCGTATCGGGCTGGACTCTTGCTTCCGAAGTACCTTCGGGGGCGCAGATAACCGAACAAAAGTGGACTTATACTAAAACGGAGAAAAAGGAATCTTCAAACGCAAATGAAAGCGGCTGGACACTGACAGGTACTCGCTGGGATCAGACTTCTTCGGGAACGCATACATATGCTTCATTCCCGTCAAACGCAAATAATGTCGTGTTTGATCCTAACAATTATTATTACAAATTGTATAATGTCGGCGCATATTCAAACAGCGAGAGCGGTGATTTCAAACGTGTTATTACTTCGCAAAGAACAGTAAAGTATTTGTATTATCACTGGGTATATGAAATAGCAGGAAATCATAGCGAGGATAACCGGATAATCGGCGGCTTTAAGGGAGAGTTTATTCCCGGCTGCGGCTATGCCACCAGGTTTGAGGCTTTTGAGCGCGACAACTGGGTAGAGTGGAACAACAGCGCAGATGCATTTTACATACCCGGTCACAGCACATATTCATATTGGTGGGTAGGCGGTATGTCTGTTATTGAACAATCATATACCGATTATAAAAAGACTTATTTGTATCAGAAAGTAAGCAATCTTGAATCATCTTCGGAAGTATCATCGGGCGGACAAATATCTAATGTCAAAAAATATGTGAAATATCGCAAGAAATAAACCCTGACGATACAACAAAAACTCCGGCTTTATGTCGGAGTTTTTTTGTGTGTATATCTATTTTGCGCCGTCGTATGACAGCGTGCGCATGCCGTTTATTATCGCCAGCACCGATACGCCGACGTCTGCGAAAACCGCAAGCCACATTCCTGCTATGCCAAGCGCGCCCAGCGCCAGCACAAGGGCTTTCACAGCAAGCGCGAAGGTTATGTTTTCATATACTATCCTCTGCGTTTTGCGCGAGATGTTCACGGCATAGGGCAGCTTTGAAAGTTTGTCGTCCATCAGCACAACGTCAGCAGCTTCAATCGCCGCATCGCTGCCAAGCGCACCCATTGCAATACCTATGTCAGCACGCATCAGCACGGGCGCATCGTTTATGCCGTCGCCCACGAAAGCCACCGCGCTTTTATCGTTCAGCAGACTTTCCACCGCCGCCACCTTGTCGGAAGGCATAAGTTTTGCACGGTATTCATCTATGCCAAGCGTTTGTGCGACATCTTTCGCCGTTTTTTCTTCATCGCCCGTAAGCATAACTGTGCGTATGCCGCTTGCCTTAAACTGCTTTACCGCCTGAGCGCTGTCGGGCTTTATTTCATCAGAGATAACTATGCAGCCGATGTATCTGCCATGAGCCGCAACGTGAACGCAAGTGCCCACCGGTCTTTCGCCGCCGTGAGATATACCCATATCCTGCATAAGGGCCTCGTTGCCTGCCAAAACCTCTTTGCCGCTGATAACAGCGATAACGCCCTTGCCTGCGCGCTCCTGCTGGTTTTCAATTAGCGAGGGGTCTATCTCTTTGCCGTATGCCTCAACGATAGATACCGCGATAGGGTGCGAAGAATAGCTTTCGCAGTATGCTGCGTATTTCAGTACGTCATCTTGTGTATAGCCGTTTTCTGCACGCACGGAAGTCACCTTGAAACTGCCCTTTGTAAGCGTGCCTGTCTTGTCAAGCGCAACTGTTTTCACCTGCGAAAGCCTTTCAAGATAGCACGACCCCTTTATAAGTATGCCTTGTTTTGATGCCGCACCTATGCCGCCGAAGAATGATATAGGCACCGAGATAACAAGTGCGCACGGGCAGGATACTACCAAGAATATCAGCGCGCGGTGTATCCATTTTGCCCACTGACCCGTTATCAGCGAGGGTATTACAGCCAGCAGCAGCGCGCCTATTACTACCGCAGGCGTGTAGTACCTTGCAAACCGCGTGATGAAAGCCTCGCTCTTGCTTTTTTTCTCCGAGGCAGCCTCCACCAGATCCAGTATTCGCGCCACTGTGGACTGCGAAAATTCGCAGTCCGTTTTTATGCGTATCATAGCGCTTAAATTTATGCCGCCGCTTGTTACATTGTCGCCGCAGCTTACATCTACGGGTATGCTCTCGCCCGTCAGCGCCGCGCAGTTGAGAGAAGTGTTGCCCTCAATAATAACGCCGTCTATCGGTATGCGCTCGCCGACGTTTACCTGTATTATGTCGCCTTCGTGAACATCTTCTGCGGCGACTTCGGTAATAACGCCGTCTTTCACAAGGTTTACGGTGTCGGGCTTCAGCTCCATCAGCGAGGATATAGACCCTCTCGACTTGCCCACCGCTATGCTTTCAAAAAGCTCGCCTATCTGATAAAACAGCAT
>CANRPG010000171.1 GCA_947632425.1 uncultured Clostridia bacterium
CGACCCCTATCCGATACTTGTATTATATCCTATTTGTCTTTAAAAGGCAATTAGAATACATCTTTATTATACGAGGAAGTGAAGCGGTGTGAAAGACTTTTTTAATGCATTTATAAGCGTGTGCGAGTCAATATCTTTGTCGGATATTGTCGATATGATTCTGCTTTCATATCTGCTTTTCAAATTCATGCAGCTCGTGCGCGAAACAAGGGCTCAGCAGCTTGTAAAGGGCATATGCATAATGATAGTCGCCTACCTTATCGCAGACTTTTTTGACCTGACGATAATGTCTTTCATATTGACAAAGTGCTTCCAGTGGGGAATACTTGCGATAATCATAATGTTCCAGCCGGAGCTTAGGCGCATACTTGAAAAGATAGGCAGAGCGAAGATAATGGACTTCAACGTGTTCAACTCTGCCGATCCGCAGGATATAGAAAGCGCGTGGGCGAAAGCTATAAACTCAATATGCGATGCCGCCGCAAGCCTTTCCGCCACCGCTACCGGCGCGCTTATAGTGTGCGAGCGGCAGACAAGGCTGGGCGAGCAGATAGATACCGGCACGATACTCAACTGCACCCCCAGCGAGGCGGTCTTCGGAAACATATTCTTCCCGAACACTCCGCTTCACGACGGCGCGGTGATAATGCGTGACGGCATGATACTTGCGGCAGGGTGCTTTCTGCCAAAGCCGCAGAAGGAAGAACTTATAAACAAACAGCTCGGTTCGCGCCACAGAGCCGCCATAGGAATGAGCGAGAACTCCGACGCGATAGTTATAGTGGTTTCTGAAGAAACAGGCACTATATCGGTCGCGGAGGACGGCGAACTTACACGAGGCTATACGAGAGACAGCCTTAAAAAGCTGCTCACCGACAGGCTCATGCCCGAAAAGAACGCCTCGCAAAAGACCACGCTCAAAGAGAAAGTGAGGGCAAAATGGAAAAAAGAAAGTTAAGGTTCTTGAAAGTCCTCAAAAAAGATTTTGCGCTCAGGGTATTGGCGGTAGTGCTTGCCGTTATAATATGGTTCGCGCTTTCAATAACGCTGTTCCCTACCGTTTATATGACTATCGGCGAAGTACCCGTGACTGTTGCTATCGAAGGAACTTCCGCAGAGTCGCAGGGGCTTGAACTTATAGACTTCAACAAAGAAACCAAAGTTGAAGTAAGCATAAGCGGCATGAGATACGACATAGGCTCGTTCACCGCAAAAGACCTTCAGGCAACCGTGGATATAAGCGGCATAAGCGAGGCAGGAACATACAGCCTGCCGGTAAAGGTCACATCTGAGGCAGATTCTATGAACGTGACCGAAATAACGCCCTCTACCGTAAAAGTAAAGCTGGACTATATAAAGACCGCCGACATACCGCTCACAGTAAGAGCAAGCGCCATAAGCGCAGAAGAAGGCTATTCGCTGGGCACGCCGATGATCACCCCCGAAACTATTCAGGTAAAAGGCGAGCAGAAGCTTGTAGACAAAATATCATATGCGGTTTTCGCTGTAGATCAGAAAAAAACGCTCACCGAATCTTACGATACCTCCGACGGCAAGGTGTATCTGTATGCCGACGACGGCACGCTTATTGACGACAAGTCTTTCGAGATAAGCAACGACCCCATTTCGGTCAAGTTCCCTGTATACTTTTTAAAGACACTGAAATTCACGTTTGACTATCAGGGCGCGCCCGACAACTTCGATACTTCTATACTGAAATACACGCTTTCAAACGACACCATTGACGTTATGACCGCCAACGACAGCATTTTGAATCAGGACGATCTGCATCTGGGTTATATCAACCTCAGCGACATCGACCTTGAAAAGACCTTTACTTTCGATGTAAGTCTTGACAGCGGCGTGACCAGCGCATCGGGCATAAATACCGTTACGGTAACGTTCGACCCTGCCGGCTTTGTCTGCAAGGAATTTACCATTCCCGAAAGCAATATCAAGATAATAAACGCCCCTGCAAATCAGGATATACAGCTTACAACAAAGGCTGTTTCTAACGTTAAGATATACGGCCCTCAGAGCGTTATGGAAACTCTTACAGCAGATGACATCATAGCCGAGTTCGATATGCAGTCATCGGTGCTTGAAAACGGCTCTTACACACGCAGCGTGAAGATATACGCGCCGCAGGTAAGCACGGTGTGGTGCTGCGGCAGCTATGAGATAATGTTCACAGTCGCCGAAAAGAAAGTGACTACCACCACCGCAGCCGCCCCCAGACCGGGCAGATAAAAATAATGCGCTCCCTTTTCACGGGGAGCGTTATTACTAACAGGAGTTATTTTTATGCCGATAATTATACCGCAGATAAAAGGCACGCTTACTCAAAAAAGCGATGAAATTATAGAAAAAGCTCTCAAAACAGCAGGCATAAACAGCCGCGATATTGCCTTTGCAGATATTTATAAGACCTCTGTAGATGCGCGCCGCCGCGACGAAAAGGGCATACAGTTTGTCTACAGCGTTTGCCTGTCTTTAAAAGATAAAACTGCCGAGCAGCATTTGGCAGACGAAAAGCGCCTCACCTATGCGCCGTATGGTGATATACAGGTGCGCAAGGGTACTAAACCTCTGGGCGGCAGAATAGTTATAGCAGGCTTTGGCCCGGCAGGAATGTTCTGCGCTCTGACTTTAGCAGAAAACGGCTATAGACCGCTTGTGCTGGAGCGCGGCAGCGAGGTAGGCAGGCGTGTTGAAAAGGTATCGCGTTTCTGGCGCGGCGGCGAACTTGACGAGCAGACCAACGCGCAGTTCGGCGAGGGCGGCGCAGGCACTTTTTCTGACGGCAAACTCACTACGCGCATTAAAGACCCCCTTTGCAGATATGTTCTCGAGCGGCTCACTCAGCTGGGCGCGCCGAAAGAGCTGCTGACCAAAGCAAAACCGCATATAGGCACCGACAAGCTGCGAAATGTGGTGAAAAATCTGCGCGAGAGAGTTTTGCAGTGCGGCGGCGAGATAATGTTTGATACCCGCCTTGACGGCATTTCGCTTTCGGGCGGCAGGGTTACTCAGGTCTCATTCTCGGGCGCTGAAACAGGCGATATACAAAGCGGCTGCGTGGTGGCTGCAATAGGTCACAGCGCGAGAGATACCGTGCAAATGCTGCAAAATAGCGGCGCTATTATACAGTCAAAGCCTTTCGCGGTGGGCGTGCGTATCGAGCATACGCAAAAGGCAGTGAACGAGAGCCTCTACGGCAGATACGCCGATGACCCCCATCTCCCCGTCGGCGAGTATCAGATGTCCTACACCCAAAAAGACGGTCAGGCGTGCTATACATTTTGTATGTGCCCGGGCGGCGTGGTAGTTCCTGCCGCAAGCGAACACGGCTGCGTTGTGGTAAACGGCATGAGCGAGTATGCAAGAAACGGCGTGAACGCCAACAGCGCGCTGGTCGTGCCTGTAAACCAAAGCGACTTCGGCGCTTCACCTCTTGGCGGAATGGAATTTGCACGGAAGATAGAGCAAGCGGCATACACATCGGCAGGAAACTATACTGCCCCTGCCTGCACGGTCGGCGGCTTTTTGTCGGGTACGCCTGACTTAAAAAGCGAAATTTTGCCTACATATGCGCGCGGCGTGACTGTGTGTGATATATCTTCAATACTTCCAAACCGCGTTACAGATATGCTAAAAAAAGGTCTGGGCGTTTTCTCTAAGCGAATGAACTGTTTCAAAGATGATACTGCCATTCTTACCGCCCCCGAAACGCGAACTTCCTCCCCTGTGAGGATACTGCGTGACGACAGCGCAAAGGCGGTAGGCATTGAAAACCTCTACCCCTGCGGAGAGGGCGCAGGCTATGCAGGCGGCATAACTTCATCGGCAGTTGACGGCATAAAGACCGCGCTGAAAATAATGGAAGAATACGCCCCATACTGAAAAATTGCAAAAATATATCCGACTGTTTTTAGTTAAGCAGTCGGATCTTTTATTGTGATTGAAGCCTCTGCATCTTCCGCCACGAGCAAAAGCCGTATATGTCGTTTGCTAAAAACGCCGCGAAGCACATCACTACAGAAAGATACGAAATATCGTCAAAAGTTGCCAGCGACCACAGTATTATCAGCACAATGTCATTCAAAGAATACGCTATCGCATAGTAGGGGCTCCGCCTGAAAGTCAGGTATACCGCCGCAAAGCTGGTCGTTACCGAAAACGTGCTCAGCGGCAGATTAGCAGTGCCAAACGCGCGCAGAATAAAATAAAACGCAGCCGTCACAGCGCAGGTCAGCAGGGCAAGAAAAGCATATTCTCTCCCCGTCAGCCTGTTGACTTTGACTTGTGAATGTCCGCTGCCGTATG
>CANRPG010000172.1 GCA_947632425.1 uncultured Clostridia bacterium
CACTTCGCATAGCAACCATTGCCGATAGCACATTTGAGCTGTCTTTTGTAGGCATATCGAGAATTTCATTGCGGCAAATTTCAACCTGCGCCTCGTCAAAAACATAACCGTCATACACCGCGCAGTCGCAGTTGAACATAAGTCCCTCCCACAGCTTTGGGTCGTCCGCCAAGGCAAGCACAGGCACATAAAGCTCGCCGCTGCTGTGGTGAATTATGCTGTCTTTGTAAGCATATCTGTAAGCCGTCAGAACTTTGTCAGCATCAGGCATCGGCGGATAGAATCGGCACTCGCAGTCAAGATATTTTCTCAGCGCAGCCGCCAAAGGTGTGTCCTCGGTCGGTACATCATACAAAAGATTTCTGCGCCATGTATCCCAGCGCTTCTGAATGACCTTAGCCATGCCGCTGTAGTAATCCTCATCAAACGGTACAAATAAATACGCTTCATCTTGGAATTCATCGCTGTAGTATTTTTCCTTGCCGAAGTAATTCTCGGCATACTCGTCAATATCGGCAGGGAAATGCGGACAGCTGTGCCTGCCGTAATAATACTCCGAAAACTGCTGACCCAACTCGTTAAAGCAGTCATACATTATCGCACCCTGCTTGTAACTGAGATATTCGCTGTCTTTAAGAACATACCGAAGATCGACATTTTTACCCGACTTAACATCTTCGGCAACATCGCCGAGCTTTTGCAGAAACTCATCGCTCATAAGGTCGTGCTCTATGCACCAGCGAAGATAAATCGCCAGATGCGAATAAGCCGACATAACATCTACAGGCAGATTTTTTTCGGGTATTTTGTCGGCGTGCCACTCTGCGCAGTCAAAGAGCTCTACGCGCTCGATGTTCTGCGATTTAAGGTACTCTTTCACCCACGGCTCTCTCATAACTTTTGGTGCACAAATGTTGCGGCGAGAGGGGCTTAAAACGTAAAAGTCTTTTACGTTATCACCCGAAGCCTTAAAAAGCCCGAACAGCGCGTTTGCGCCGTTGCTAAGCTTAAAATCAAGCTCTTCGGCGAAAATGGGCAGAAGGTAGTAAAAATTCACTACTTCGCCGCTTGGCAGACAGCATTTTTGCAGCCGCTTGCCGCCAAATACATTCGCGCTTTTCAGTATTACAGCATTGAAAGGCACACTGCTGTCAATTGTGTTGCCCTGCCCTGCTCCCACCGTGTGACCGTGTGCAAGCCAGCTTTTGCGCTCCGTCGGCAGATGCGCAACAGTTCTCATTATATCTATAAGCCAACTGTTGATGTCCGAAAGATCGACCATTTCGGGCGGCAGGCACATAATGAGCTCCGCCCTTTCAAGCTCATATTCTTCCAAGTCTTCAGGAACATTCATTTCATACGCGCCCATGCCGGAAGTTATAAGAAGGCAATAATCATGCCCGCGCTGCGGCGGCAGAACACAAATATCAACGTGTATATCGGGCGAATACATTTCATGAAACACTGTGTAAATATCGCCGAAGTTTTTAATGATATAATTCTCGACCGCGCCATGCTCGTCCTCGGTGTACATCAGCGGCGTTTTTCCGCCCGACAGATCAAACTGTATGTCTTTTATAAGCTCTATCGCATCTTCGCAGTTATCTGAAAGATCCAGCCAGCGCACAGCATACTGCATAGCCTCGGCAGGATACCCCAGATACCACATTGCCAGCGCAGCAAAATTGTTCCATACTTCGTCGTTTTCGCCATCAGGCGCGACCGCCATAAGCAGATCAGCACAGAGAGAAAGAGCCTGCATTTTCGCATCATCCGGCTCCCCATCTCTTATTCCGCGCGCGCCTTTTTTTAGCAGTATCGCAGCACTGTAGATCACTAAGTCATAGTCTTCAAGGATCTGCGTCTTCAGGCGCTCTATAATTTCTGTACATTCTTCTGTACTCTTGTTTTCAATGGCATCTGACAGCATGGAATATATTTTTTTCATACAATTTCCCTCTCGCTAATATGTAATGCGATACGCTTTTGCGCCGTGAGCTTTTATCTGTGTATTTATTTGGACTACACCCGTCAGCTTCTCTCCGCTCCACAACTCCTGTGCATTAACATTTTTATATATTTCTATATCTTCAAGACAAATTGTAATGTCGCTGTCTTTCTCGCCTGCGTTGAATACGGCAATATACTCGCCGCCCTCGCTGCAAGATGCCGCCCAGAGAATGTGCTCGGTGCCGCCTATCTCTTTTCTCCACACCTGATGAGAATGCCGCGCATTTTTGTGCATATCCAGAATACCCCTGTTTGTCAGAAGTTCGCTTGTAAAGCCGTCAAGCTTTGTA
Organism: uncultured Clostridia bacterium; assembly: GCA_947632425.1. Taxonomy (GTDB): domain Bacteria; phylum Bacillota; class Clostridia; order Oscillospirales; family Ruminococcaceae; genus UBA7477. The sequence continues at coordinate 2,301 of CANRPG010000172.1, forward strand.
AGCTCTGCGCCTATCATCAGCGGCGAGCGGAAAATACACCACAAGGTCATCATGGTTTTCTGCTCGTCCTCGGTGAATTTAGTACGGTTGCTTTCGTCATAATCCTGCAAAATAGCGCCTACGGGCAGCATGTCAGCATCACCCCAGTGACCTGCGCCGCAGTGAGTTGCCCACTTTTCGCACCTTTCAAACATATTGTAAAGCAACTCCCACTGATCCCAGAAATCGTCGGTTATTCGCCACATATTGCACACCTGCTTGTAAAGCTCGGCGCGCTCTATAAGCGCAGGACCCGGCGAGAGGCTGAGCACTATATCTCTGCCGCAGTTTTTCACTGCATCGCAAAGCATTCTCATTTCGCTTTCTTCGTGCGGCAGTTCGCGGCAGATGTCATCGCACTTTATAAAGTCTACGCCCCACGAGGCATACAGCTTCATTATGCTGTCGTAGTATTCTTTTGCGCCCTCTTTTTCGGGGTCAACCCCGTACATGTCGCTGTTCCACGCGCAGATGCTTCCCGTTTTGGCTATCTGCCTTGCCGTTTTGTCGCTGCCCAGTATCCTCAAATTGTTATGCACTGCCTGCCTTGGGATTCCGCGCATAATGTGTATGCCGAATTTAAGCCCCAGCGAGTGCACATACTCTGCAAGCGGCGCAAAGCCCTTGCCGCCTGCCGCTGACGGAAACTTGTTCTCAGCCGGCTGCAAGCGCGAATATTCATCTATACAAAGGTCAGCAAACGGCACATAATCATGCGTTTTTGCCGTAGGCTGATACCACTGAATATCAACCACAACATATTCATAACCATATTGTTTGAGATCTTTCGCCATATATTCTGCGTTTTTCTTAACAATTTCTTCTGTAGCTCCTGCGCCGTGGCAGTCCCAGCTGTTCCAGCCCATAGGCGGTGTTTTTGCAAGCATGACCATACCTCTTTCATATTTTATAAAACGGCTCTGAAAAACTCAAAGCCGTTACTATAATTATAAGTTATTCCAGCGCATTTGTCAATACGCTATTCGTCAAAAAAGAAAAGTTCTTCAACCGTGACGCCGAACACCTTTGCAATATCCATAGCCAGCTTCAGAGAGGGGTTGTACTGCCCTTTCTCAAGCCGTATTATAGTTTCCCGCCGCACTCCCACCTTTGCCGCAAGTTCGTCCTGCTTCATATCGGTTTTTGCGCGGTATTCTTTGATCCTAGTCGTAAATTCTGCCACAGTCTATCCCTCATCGTTCGGTGTGCTGCCCTTGCTGTCAAGTATCAGAAAAATAACGCTGCGCAGTATAACAAGTCCGCAGAAGCTGAACACAAACACTTTGTAGTTGATGCGCACAATGTCGCTGTCGTTAAAGCTAAACAGATAGTAGGCAAAAATACATATCAGCGAACACCACATTGTCACAGTATTTGCCTTTGAAAGATCAAGCCTTGTCAACTCATCGGGTTTTTCGGTCTTGTCTCCTATACCGAGAAAAGCAAGTCCGAACACATATATAAAAAATATCCCTTTTTCAACCCATTCGGGAGCATTCAGCGGAATAAGCATAGACACTGCCATAAAAACCGCCGTAAGTATAATAGTGTAATGCTTTTTACGATAGTTCCTTATCATTTTTGTCACCGACCTTAATATTTTATATTGTTATTCGCCCTCTGCATTGCCTTCAATAAGCACAAACAGCAGGTTTTGCAGAAAATTATAACTCACCCATATGATAAGCCACGCATCTTCGATAAAAGTTTTGTCAATATTCAGCGTAAACTTCATATCAACAAAATAGCTTACTATTACAAACACAGCCAGCAGTGCGATAAACGTACTCATCATAAAGTCGTGGACTTTAAGCATATTGATATTTGAAAGTTCATCGTCTTTCTCAACATCGTACTTAATGACAATTCTTATGTACATAAGAAAAACTGCAGCAATAATTATCAGCAGAATAATGGCAATAAGGTCGCTTTCCATTTTGAAGTGATCAAACACGATGAATGTTACCGCC
>CANRPG010000173.1 GCA_947632425.1 uncultured Clostridia bacterium
CTTAACGAAATGCCCGAAAGACTGACGTTTTTCCGCGCTATGAGCAGTTGGGTCGGCTTCAAGACAGAGTATGTATACTTCGATGTAGCACAGCGCGAACAGGGCGAGTCAAAGTGGTCGGTAAAGTCGCTGTTCAGATATGCCGTAAATTCTATAACCTCGTTCACATCTGCGCCGCTGCACGCGGTAACGGTATGCGGCGTTATAATGCTGCTGATAGCGATAATACTCGCCGCAAACACGCTGTATAATAAAATCGTCGGCAACGCCATGGAGGGTTTCACGACCGTTATACTTTTGCAGCTTATAACCTCCAGCATAATAATGATAAGCATTGGCATAATAGGCTTCTATATCTCAAAAATTTATGAGGAGATAAAAGACCGCCCGCGGTTCATAGTGCGCGAGCTAAAAAATATTGAAACTTCGGAGAAAAAACAATGAGCAACGAAAAAAAGAATAAAACAAACTTGCTTGGCAAAGCAGGCGGCGGCTTGTGGCGCTGGGCTGTGAACCACTGGCAGTATCTTGCAATTTTTGCCGTGCCCTTTGCAATAATGTATCTGGTGTATGCGGTGTTCAAGGTGCATCCGTTCGGCGAAAACTCGGTGCTTGTGCTAGACCTCAACGGTCAGTACGTATACTTCTATGAGGCAATGCGCGATGCATTCTGGGGCAAGGGCAGCCTTATCTACAACTGGAGCAGAAACATTTCGGGCGAGATGTTCGGCATTTTTGCATACTACCTTGCAAGCCCCTTTATGCTGATAATATGCCTTTTGCCGCGCACCTGCATGCTTGGCGCGATAGAGCTTATGCAGCTTGCAAAAATCGGCGCATCGGCTGTTACGTTCTCTTTCTTTCTGAATAAAACTTCCGGCAAGGACAAGCCGAAATTTGCCTCCCTGCTGGTGTTCTCAACTATGTATGCCCTCTGCTCATATATGGTGGTAGAGCTTATGGATCCCATGTGGCTGGACGGTCTTGTCTACCTGCCGCTGATATTCTGGGGCGTTCACAGGCTTATAGATGACCGCGTTATGCTGCCGTATATAATACCGCTGGCTCTTATGTTCATAGCGCATTTCTATATAGGCTATATGGTAGGTATATTCACATTTTTGTACTTTATTTACTGTATGTTCTCTAAAGAGGGCAGAATCATACCCAAAGGCTGGCTTGGCTGCTGCGGCAGGTTCGCGTTCGGCACGTTCGCCGCGCTTATGTCCTCAATGTGGGTGCTGCTGCCTGTGTATAAGTCGCTCTCTCTTGGCAAAATGGAATTCAGCGTTGCAGACTTCACCATTCGCACGCAGTTCAAGCTGATAGACTTCACAACAAAGCTGTTTCCGCTGACTTACGATACCGTCCGCAACGAGGGTCTGCCTATGGTATACTGCGGTATACTTGCCATAATAATGCTGCCGCTGTTTTTCCTCAACAGCAAAATTTCCCTCAAAGAGAAAGTTTCAAAGGGTCTGCTGCTGGCGGTAACGTTTATATTTATGTATATCGCGCCTATTGATATTGCCATGCACGGCTTTCAGGTGCCCAACTGGCTGCCTTACAGATATTCTTTCGTGTTCAGCTTCTTTTTGCTGGTAATGGCTTTCAGGGCGTTCCAGAACTTAGACGGCGTAACCGGCAAAGAGCTTGGCGCAGCAATGTTCGGTATTCTGGCATATATAGTATATCTTGACGACCGCGGCTACGAGCATTTTACAAAGCTCACCGTTGAGACTATCGATACAGACACAAAGAAGTATGCCATGCAGGGCGTGTGGTTCGCCGCCATAGCTGTTTTTGTGATGTATATACTTCTCTGCCTTATAAAAAGGTATAACAACAAAATTGCGTATGGCGTGCTTTGCGGCGCGGTGTGCATTGAAATGTTCGCAAATTCGTATGATACGGTTTTAAAGATAGACGACGACGTAAGCTACAGCACTTATACTTCCTATCAGCAGTATATGATAGATCTGCGCAATACCGTAGATAAGGTAAACGAGTACGACGGCACACCATTTTTCAGAATGGAGTCTACCTACCACAGAACGGTATGCGACCCTATAGGCACAGGCTACCACGGCGTAACGCACTCAAGCTCTACTATGAACGCGCCTGTGCTGAAAGGCTTGCAGGATCTCGGCTTTGCATACGGCGGCAACTACACGAAATATCAGGGAACGACCCCGATAATGGACGCTGTGCTGGGTATCAAGTACCTTATGAAATGGAATACAAAGTACGGCAGTCATACCAAAGTGCCCGATGATTATCCTCTTGTGCTTGACAGCTCGCAGACGGGCACCGATATAAGCGTATATCAGAACCCCTATTCGCTTGGCATGGGCTTTGCCGCTGACAATATGATGGAGAATTACTTCCTTGAAGATGCAAGCCCGTTTGTAAACCAGAACAACCTGCTCAACTATGCTCTCGGCGTTGACGAGATGACCTACACAGAGTATATGACGCGTATATTCCCCGAAAGTATTGATACCGAAAACCTTGCTACGGCAGGCGTAAGCGAAAATCATACAAAGTATTACTACAAGAATACATCTATAGGCGAGTGCCACGAGGATTTCCTGTTCACCATGCCGGAAGATACCGAGCATTTCTATATGTACTTCCCTACAAGGTATGAAAGAAAAGTGAACATATGGCTAAAGCGCGATGATGTGTTCGCAGATGCCGATCAGGGCGGATTTGAGTTTGTAAACTACTTCTTTGAAGGCGACTATTATTCCGTTCTTGACCTCGGTTCGTTCCATGAGGGCGAATCGGTAAGGGTGCGCGTTTCTATACCTATGGACCCAGGCGAGGCTTACTGGTCTGATACTTATTTCTATTATTTCCATAAAGACAGATTTGAAAGCGCCGTGCAGCAGCTTGGGCAGAACGTATGGAATATAACAGAGCAGGATGACACTTATATAGAGGGCGATATAACGGTAGGAGACGACCAGATGCTCTTTACCACTATGCCTTATGAAGAAGGCTGGATAGTAAAAGTTGACGGCGAAACGGTGCAGCCCACTGTGATAGCAGATATGTTCATAGGCGTAAAACTCTCGCCCGGCACGCACACCGTTTCAATGACATTCAGACCGAATTACCTGATAATTTCAATAGTGCTGTCAGTCTGCGGACTGCTGATACTTGTGATGATATTCCTGTTTGAGTACAAAAAGGGCATACTGCTTGATAAAATATTCAAAAAGCTGAAATAGTGCAAAATTCGAGCGCAATTTTGGCACGTTTGATATATCATAACAGTAAAATAGCGGCTTAGCCGTAAAAATAGATCGGAGGAAAATATAATGAAAAAGAAATTCACCCGCGGCGGAGGAGCTCCGCTTGTATTGTCGATCATAGCGCTGATAGCTGCGCTTGCGGCATCGTTTCAGGAGTATATTGCAAGGTTTATCTACAACATCGCGCCGTTTGACAGCGACGTTGAAAAGGTGTTTTTGTCAAACGTTGCAGGCTATTTCACCATGGAAAGAGATTCCGTTTCGGTAATAACGATGTACACCGAAAAAGCGTTCATCATGGCTGTAATAGCGTTTGCGGCATTTCTGCTGTTCGCGACATCTGCAAATAAGAAGAAAATAGTAGCAGGCGAGGCATGGCTTATAATAGCCGCATCAGCCGCCTGCCTTATCGAGCCCGTTATGTATATGTCATACTTTTTCTCAAACAACTTGCAGGCAGGCTTCTCTGACGACCTTGACGGCGTAAAGTTCAGAACAATGTACGGCTTTCTGATATACGCGCTGCCGATACTCGTTTCTGCTCTGCTCATGCTGGCATCTCTTATAGTGCTTGTAAGGCTTGCAAAAGAAGAAAAGGTAGATATATCGGGCGCTGCCCGGCCTGCGGAGCCTGTGGAGCCTTCCGCTCCGGTCGTTTTCCCCACGGTAAGCGAGCAGCTTGACAACAGCGTTTTTGCAAAGCCTGCCGAGCCCGCACAAGAGGAAATGCCCTCGGTACAGCCGGTAGAGGAAACCACTACAGAAGAAACACCTGCCGCGGAGGAAGTACCTACAGCAGAAGGACCCAAAGACGAAATGCCTTCGGTTCAGCCTGTTATTGAAGCGGCGGCAGAAAGCACTCAGGCGGTATTCTGCGCAAACTGCGGCAACAAGCTTGACCCTAACGCCAAGTTCTGCAACAACTGCGGCGCTAAAAGGTAACGGAGAGCGCGCGTGAAAAAACCAAACTATTTAGTAAAGTCTTTGCCGGCGATAATGAAGTTGATGGCAAAGTCGGCTGTGATAT
>CANRPG010000174.1 GCA_947632425.1 uncultured Clostridia bacterium
GTTTGAATGCTTTGGTGGGCTGTGAACGCGCTCCTGCGCTGCGCGTAAGCGCGAATATTAAAACAACGCACAAAGTTGAAGTAACAACTTCTTGCTTCTTAACCTCTTGCCTCTAATAGCGCAAAAAAGCCGACCACAATTAGTCGGCTGATTTTATTTTGGTGAAAACAAACGCCAAGATTTATTCTTCCTCCAGATTCTTCAGCGCTTTCAGCTCGTCCTTGTTCACCCTGATAACGCTGTCCTTTATGACCTGCACGTCCTTTTTGTCCACCGTTACTACCGCGTCGCTCTCCATTCGCACGTGCAGTTTGCCTGTCAGCAGGTTTACGTCCTCAACAGTGCCTTTGCCCTCGGCGGTGCGCACAATTGCCCCTATCTTAGGTGTGCTGCGCAAAAGCTCGGTGTAGCTGTCCTGCTCGTATTTAAGGCAGCACATCAGCCTGCCGCACGCGCCCGAGATCTTCGTCGGGTTGAGCGATAAGCCCTGCTCTTTCGCCATTTTTATCGAAACCGGCTGAAACTCGCCCAGAAAGCGCGAACAGCAGTACGGCTGACCGCAAACGCCTATGCCGCCCAGCATTTTCGCCTCGTCGCGCACACCTATCTGCCTAAGCTCAATTCTCGTTCTGAAAACCGATGCCAGGTCTTTCACAAGCTCGCGGAAATCCACCCTGTTTTCGGCTGTGAAATAGAACAGCAGCTTGTTGTTGTCAAACGTGCATTCAACGTCCACAAGCTTCATTTTAAGACCGTGCTTTTCGATCTTTTCCTCGCATATCTTGAAAGCCTCTTCCTCTTTCTTGTGGTTGTTCTCTACCGTTTTCAGGTCTTGCGGCGTTGCAAGGCGCATTACGGGTTTCAGCGGCGCGATTATCTCGCTGTCATCTATCTGCCGCGGCGCAAGCACAACATCTCCGCACTCAACACCGCGCGCAGTTTCAACTATTACCTTGTCGCCAAGCTTTATGTTCTTGCCGTCGGGCGCAAAATAGTACACCTTTCCGACACTTTTAAATCTCACTCCGATTATCTCGGTCAAGACTATCACTATCCTTTCGTGTTTCAGCCTGTTATCTCTTTTATCTCAGCGCACAGCGAACCCATTGCCGCCGGCAGCGATGCGTTGAATTTTATTCCCGTAAGATATTTTTCGGGCAAAGCGCATATGCCGCCCAGCTTTTTTACAGAGTATTTCTCTGCCAGCTTTCTCGCCGCCTTTTCGCTGCTGCCCAAAGCTTTGCCCTCGCACCCCATGCTGAGCATTACGGCATCTCGCAGTATGTTTTCAAGCAGTTTGAGCGATGTTTCTGCGGTCTCTCTGTTCTTGCCGCAGTCTGTCAAAGCTTTCAGCAGCTGATATTCACTGCCGCTTGCTATTGCCTCAGCCGCTTCTTCGGCGTTTTCACAGCAAGCTCGCAGTGTGCTGCCGCTTAAATATTCAAGGCACATTCCTATATTGCCGCCCATTGAAGAAACCGCTTTGTCAATGTCTCCTTGTTTGTATTTTGTGTTCTTTGTAAGATATTCGCCGCACTGCTCTTTCGTAACGGGCGATACGCCTATAGATACCACCCTTGAAAGTACCGTCGGCAGAAAATATTCTTTGGAACAAGCCGTAAGTATTATCACAACGTGCTGCGGCGGTTCTTCTATAAGTTTTAGCAGAGTGTTCTGCGCGCCGACCGGCGTTTTGTCAAGATCTGCGATAAGATACACCGTATACTCGCTCTCATTGGGCGCGGTCACAGACTGCGACACCACATTCCGCAGATCTTCCAGCCTGTATGCGCCGCTTGCCAAAGATGGCTTGACTATAACAAAGTCTGGGTGGCAGTCGTCGTCTATCATGTTGCAGCTCTTGCAGCTGCCGCAGGGTTTTACAGCGTTTTTGCAAAGAAGTTTTGCGGCTATGTATTTTGCCAGAGTTTTCTTGCCGCAGCCCCTTTCGCCGTATATAACGATACCGTGTGGTGCTCTCTCGCCCGAAAACAGCTTGTCTGCGGCTGACACGGCGTTTTCGTTGCCGACTATCACCATGTTATACTCTCTCTATCTTCTCGATAGGCACTATGAATATAGTTGCGCCGCCAACAGAAACTTCAACGGGGAAACTTGTGCTGCCCGATACCGAAGCCGCCATTTCCGAAGTGACTACCTGCTTTCTCTTGCGCGAATGAGTTCTGATAACTTCAACAATATCGCTTACCTTTTCGTCCTCGCAGGCGATCATGAAAGTGGTGTTTCCCGTAGAGAGAAAACCGCCCTTTGAAGCCAGCTTTGTTGCGCGGTATCCCGATTTTGTAAGAGCCGATGCAACACTGTGGCTGTCATCTCCGTTGACAATAGCAAACATTAACTTCATAGCTGTCACTCCTTGTATTATTCATTCTCAGGGTATACAGATGTTATACCGAAATATTCTTCAAGGCATATGCCGTTTTCCATTACAAATTTTGCAACTTCTTCGCCCACATAGCGCACGTGCCACGATTCATACATAAAGCCCGTTATATCCTCCTTGCCCTTGGGGTACCTTATTATAAAGCCGTACTCAGCGCAATGCTGCTCCAGCCACTGCGCCTCGGGCGTGCCGTCAAAGGTGCTGCTGGGGTCGTTTACGTCAAAGGTAAGTCCCGTTTCGTGCTCCGAATGACCGGGGCGAGCCGAATATGTATCAGCCGCTTCGTAGCCGTCAACTGCGGCATAATCTTCATAAAGAATACGCTGCTCCTCATATGTTCTGTAGCCTGATGCAGTCCACAGAGTAATGCCGTCATCGGCTGCGGCAGCATACATTTCTTCAAGCTTTGCCTGAGCCACGGGGTCAACGCCGGGGTCGAACCACTCGGGCAGACCGTATGTTTTGTTTACTATAAGTATGCCGTTTATATAGGTAACGCCGTCTATAACTTCAATATCCGTCTCAACGGGGTAGGGGGGCTTGGGCGGCTCGGGCTCTGTAGTTGTGGTAGTTTCGGTATCCGTAACGGGCGGCGCTGTGGTAACGCTTGTCTGCACAACTGCCGGAACGTCGGACGGATCTTTATCCATATCATCGGTTATGTCGTCTTTAAATATAGATATAAGAAAGATAAGCAAAGCTATCAGAAGTATTATAAGAACAAGTATCGCGACCGCACCCCACCTTATATGTACGGTGGTTTTTTTAGGCGGCGAGGGCTGCACCTGTTTGTCGCTTTCAAAATAATCATCGAACCATTCGTTATCGTTGTTATCCAACCAGATCACCTCTTTAACATATACACATAAAGATATTATATCACACTTTTGTTCAATTTGCAATATCAAACAAAAAATTACCTGCGCGCGGCGATTTATTTATTGACATAAGCGTGCAAATGTATTATAATATATCTAGGTATTGCCGCTTGGCGCAGGCGGCGAAAAATCTTATGTAAGGAGCATGATGATGCTGAATGAAAAATCATGCGGCGCTATCGTTTACAGAAAATATCACGGCAACACCGAGATATTGCTAATAAAGCACGTGGGGAGCGGTCACTGGTCGTTCCCGAAAGGTCATGTTGAGGGTAACGAGACCGAGATAGAGACCGCCAAAAGGGAAATACTTGAAGAAACGGGAATTGAAGTCATGATAGACCCCACTTTCAGGGAGCTTATATCATATTCCCCGAAAAAAGACACCAACAAGACAGTGGTGTATTTCATCGCACGGGCGCGCAACACCGATTTTGTGCCGCAGGAGGGCGAAATTGCCGAGATACGCTGGGTGGAGCTGGGCAGGATATGCTCGGTGCTGTCTTACGAAAACGACAAGACCATTATAAACAAGGCGAAGAATTATATTATTTAGGGTGACGAATATGAAGAACAAGATACTTTCTGTCGCGCTGATGGCGGTGGCTGCAATATGCATAATATGCGCGCCGTTCGCGGCAAATAACAATGATGACGATATACCCGTAGTGCAGCCCGAATTGACCGAAACTACTACGGTGACAACGACCACGCCGACGACGACCGAAAAGCCGCAGACTGTAACGGAGGAAACTACCACGACCGCCGCTGAAGAGACCACCACGACTGCTTCTGTCACCACGACTTCTGCCACTGCCACCACCACAAAAAAGCCTGAAACAGCCGCGCCTGCGACTCAGCCCC